>JAJZJY010000453.1 GCA_021809885.1 Actinomycetes bacterium | reverse complement strand
AAGGTCACTGTACGTGAGCCCGGCGACCGTGGAGGCGATCGTCGCCACTGAAGGTGGTGCGAACACCGGAGTGCCGGCGCCCCGTGGCAGAAGTTTGGAAGGTTGTTGTCGTCCAACGACAACAACCTTCCAAAGATTCAGTCGTCCTCCCGTGCCCGACCACGGTGAGTGGCGGCAAGCGTCGCCGCCCGCCCAGCTACCGCCCACCGGTGTCACGATCCCGGCCCTCGATCGCCGGCGGCGGTGGGCTGACCCGGCCCGCCGGTGCCATCTCGGGCGTCACCCCCGCCCGCCCCGTCACCGTCACCGCCGGCCGCATCACCGCCGGCCCCATCCCCGCCGGCCCCATCCCCGCCGGCCGCATCAGCTCCGTGAGTGCCATCACTCCCCGAGCGCAGCCGCAGCTCCGGGAGCAACCACGTCAGCACGAAGGCCACCGCCCCTATCGGCACCGCCACGAGGAACACCGTGTCGAAGCTGGTCGCGTAGGCGGCGCGCACGCCGTGGAGGATGGTGGCCGGCAGGTGCTGGAGCAGCGCCGGGCTGACAGAGGCACCCAGGTTCTTCGGCAGGGGCACGCCCTTCAGGTCGGCGGCGAGGCGGCCCCGCAGGACGTTGGAGAAGATCGCCCCGAATATGGCTGCCCCGAAGGAGCCGCCGATCGAGCGGAAGAACGTCGCTCCCGCCGTGGCGACGCCGAGGTCCTCATGGCGCACGGCGTTCTGCACGGCGATGACGAGGACCTGCATCACGCCCCCGAGGCCGAGGCCCATCACGACCATGTACAGCGACATGAGCCCGTTGGATGTGCCGGCGTGCACCGTCGACAGCAGGTACAGCCCGAGGGTCATGGCGGCGGTGCCGACGACGGGGAAGACCTTGTAGCGCCCCCAGCGGCTGATGAGCAGCCCGGAGGCGACGGAGGTGAACAGCAGGCCACCCATGAGCGGCAGCAGCTGCAGGCCCGAGGTGGTGGGGTCGACGCCCTTGGAGACCTGGAGGAACACGGGCAGGAACGTCACCGCCCCAAAGAGGGCGAAGCCGACGACGAAGCCGATCGCGCTGGTGGCGGAGAACGTCTTGTTCCGGAACAGCCGGAGCGGGAGGATCGGCTCGGCGGCCGTGCGCTCCACGACCGACCAGGCGGCGAGCAGCGCGACGCCAGCGGCACCGAGGATGAAGATGGGCGCCGAGCCCCAGGCGTAGGTGACGCCGCCGAGGCTCACGAGGAGCACGAAGGCCGTGGCCGAGAGCGTGAGCAGCAGCGCGCCCCGGTAGTCGATGACCCGCCTGATCCGGGCGAGGTTGCCCGGCAGGACGGCGGCGGTGACGACGAGGGCGACGGCGCCGATGGGGAGGTTGAGGTAGAACACCCAGCGCCAGCTGGCGTGCTGGGTGAGGAAGCCGCCGAGGAGCGGTCCGACGACGGTCGTGACCGCGAACACCGCCCCGAACATCCCCTGGTAGCGCCCCCTCTCCCGCGGCGGCACGACATCGCCGACGATGGACTGGGCTCCGACCATGAGGCCGCCGGCGCCGAGACCCTGGACGGCCCGGAAGGCGATCAGCATGGTGAGGGTCTGGCTCACCCCCGACAGCGCCGAGCCGACCAGGAAGATGACGATGGAGGCCTGGAAGAACGCCTTGCGGCCGTAGAGGTCGCCGAGCTTGCCCCACAGGGGCGTTGAGACGGTCGAGGCGAGCAGGTAGGCGGTTACGATCCACGCGATGTGGGAGGCGCCGCCGAGGTCGCCGACGATGGTGGGCAGCGCCGTCGAGACCACCGTCTGGTCGAGGGCGGCGATCAGCATGCCGAGCATGAGCGCGCCGATGATGAGCAGCACCTGGCGCCGCTCCAGGTCGAGGGGGCCAGCGGGCGGCGCCGCCGCGCCGGCGGCGTCGAAGGCTTCGGTCACGTGGTGCTCCTTTCGGGGGCCGCCAGCCCGGCGGCGAGAACGTCGAACTGTCGGGCGAGGATCCGGTCCAGGGGCTCCCGCCCGTCGGTGCCGCACCAGGCCATGAAGGCCGTCCGGCCGGCCGCCATGACGCACGCGACGAGGAGGGCGGCGTGCGGATCGTTGTCGGGGTCGATACCCCGTCGCTCGGACAGGGCATGCGCCAGGACACGCTCGAGGTCCTCGAAGCGCAATGCCTGGTAGGCGAGCAGCTGCGGCTCGGAGCGCAGGACGCGCAGGCGTTCGAGAAGCTCGGAGGGGTCGACGTCGCTCGGAGGCAGGAGCTCGACCAGCACTGCCCGCAACGCCTCGAGCGGCGGCTCGGCCGGCGGGCGCCGGCGAAGGGCGTCGACGATCTGGGCGACCCGCTGCGGGTCGTGGCCGACGAGGGCGTCCTCCTTGGTGGTGAAGTAGTTGAAGAAGGTGCGGGGCGACACGCCCGCCCGCATCGCGATCTGCTCGGCGGTCACGGCGGGGAGGCCCCGCTCGGCGACCAGGGCGGTGGCGGCACGGGTCAGGGCGAGCCGGGTCTCACGCTTCTTGCGCTCCCGGACGGACTCGCCCTCGTGCTCGAGTGTCACCACGACTTGCAGCATACGCAACTTGCAGTCACTGCAAAGGTGGCCGAAAGCCCCCGCAGCGCCGGCGGGCGGCCACAGCCGGAGGGGGCAGCCGCCCCGTGAAAGGGGAGGACAGCAGGTACCGTCGGGGATCACGGCCCACTCCATGCGCCAGCCAGGCACCCTGCCACGCCACCGCTCGCAGCGCATCTCGCGCTGGCCGAGACGGATGCTCGTCACGATGAACGTGGTCGTGGCGCTGGTCCTCGTCGCCTCCGGCGCCGGCTACGGATACGTCCGCTACCAGCTTGCGCGCTTGCACCGGGTGAGCATCCCTACCCTGCAGACGACCGGCGCCGGGGCCGGCGGCTCGCACGGTGGGACCGGCCATCCGGCGCCACCGGTCGGCGCGTTCAACGTGCTGCTCGTCGGCGAGGACGCCCAGGGAGGGGGCCAGCGGGCCGACACGATGATCGTGGCCCGCGTCGACCCGAGGACCGGTCGGGCGGCGTTGCTCTCGATCCCCTACGACTACTTCGCACCGATCGTCGGCGCCAGCGGGCCCAACAAGATCAGCGACGCCTTGGCCCACGGTCCCGCTGACATGGTCGCCACTGTCGAGCGGGACCTCGGCATCCGGATCCAGCACTACGTGCAGATCAACTTCCAGGGTGTGGCGTCGATGGTCAACGCGCTCGGCGGGGTACGCCTTCACTTCCCCTACCCGTCGCGTGATGCCATGTCCGGCCTTTCGGTGCCGAAGGCGGGCTGCGTGACTCTGCACGGCACCCAGGCCCTCGCGTTGGTGCGGAGCCGCTTCTTCTCCTACTACAAGGGTGGCTACTGGCAGTACGACGGGAGCGGAGCCTTCGGCCGGATCAAGCGCCAGCAGGCGTTCCTCCGAGCTGCAGTCCAACGGGTCAAGGGAAGCCTGCTCGGCAACCCGTTGCAACTGAACCGCTTCGTCGGCACCGCGGTGAAGGACGTCACCTTGGACAAGGGCCTCGGGGTCGGGACGCTCCTCCAGCTCGCAGCAGCCTTCCGTGGCCTGGGCTCCAGCAGCCTCGCCACCTTCACCCTGCCCACCCAGATCGTCAACAACGACGGGCAGTACGGCGACGTGCTCTACCCCGTCCCCAGCCTCGACAACGCCACCATCGCCAGGTGGAACGCCGCCGTCGTCGCGCCCGCCGTCGCGACCCATCCCGTGGGCTCCAAGCGCGGCCGCCCTGCAAGCGCCGGCTCCCGCTCGACGACGCCGTCCTCGACCCCGAAGACCACCACCCGGGGAGGAGTCGTCTCGCCCGGCCCCCCCCAGGCACCCCTCGGTTCGATAGTCCAGAACCGGACCAGCGCGTCCTACAACCCGACCCCCTGCTGAGCCCAGCGGGCGGGGCGCAGGCCCGAGCCGTGGAAACTGTGAGTGAAAAGTACACAGGGTGTGTCGTTATCACTCACAGTTGCTTCACGTCTCGATGACGCCGACGACGCCGATGACGCCGATGACGCCGACGAGCAGCCGCGACAACTCGTGGGTGCGGCGGCGGGATGCGGGAGTGGCCGGCGGCTCGGTCGGTCCCCGCCCGGCAGGTAGCGTGGCCCAGGTGCCCGCACCCAACCGCCTCGCCGGCGAGACCAGCCCGTACCTGCTACAGCACGCCGGCAACCCCGTCGACTGGTACCCGTGGGGCGAGGAGGCCTTCGAGGCGGCGAGGCGGCGGGACGTGCCCGTGCTGCTGTCGATCGGCTACAGCGCGTGCCACTGGTGCCACGTGATGGCGCACGAGTCCTTCGAGGACCCTGACGTCGCCGCCGTGGTCAACGAGCACTTCGTTGCGGTGAAGGTCGACCGGGAGGAACGCCCCGACGTCGACGCCGTCTACATGGAGGCGGTGCAGGCCATCACCGGCGGGGGCGGATGGCCGATGACGGTGTTCCTGCTGCCCGACGGGCGCCCCTTCTTCGGCGGGACTTACTTCCCCAAGGCACAGTTCCTCGAGCTGCTCGCCCGGGTGGGGGATGCGTGGCGCACCAAGCGCCAGGAGCTGGGCGACGACGCCGGCCGGCTCGTCGACGCCGTCCGGCGGGGCACGGACCTGCCGTCGCTCGGCTGGGCGGCCGACGGCGACGGGCGCGCCGCCC
>JAJZJY010000452.1 GCA_021809885.1 Actinomycetes bacterium | reverse complement strand
GGGGCCAGCCCGCCGCGTACCGCCGCGCCCGCACGCCGGGGCCCGCCGGTGAATCCCGACGCGCTCGTCGGCGCCGGCGCCGCCGGCGAGCACCGGGCGGCGGCGGCCGAGCGCGGAGGGCTCGGCGCGCTGCTCGTGGCGCGGGGCCTCCTCAGCGACGGCCAGCTCAACGCCGCCCTCGCCACGCAGCGACCGGGAGGGTCGCTGGTCGACCTGCTGGTCGACCAGGGCCTCGTCGAGGAGTCGGCGTTGATGTCCGCCGTCGCCGACCAGGCCGGGCTGGCGCTGGTCGACCTCACCAACCAACCCCTCGACATCGCCTCCGCGCGGCTGGTCAGCCCCGCCATGGCGAAGCGGTACCGGTCGATCCCGATCGGCTGGGAGGGCGGGAGCCTGGTCGTCGCCACGGCCGACCCCACCAACGTGCTGGCCGTCGACGACTTCCGGACCGTCACCGGCGCCCAGATCCGCCTGGTCGTCGCCGCCCCCAGCGCCGTCGCCGCCGCCATCGGCCACGCCTACCGCGCCGAGGACGAAGCCCAGCGGTCGGCGGCCGAGGCCGCGAGCTCGGCCGAGGCGCACCAGGACCTGGCTGCGGTCCGCGAGGTCGTCGAGGACGGGCCCATCGTCAAGCTCGTCAACCTCCTCATCGGCCAGGCGGTCGCCGACCGGGCATCGGACATCCACGTCGAGCCGGGCGCCAAGGACCTGCGCATCCGCTTCCGGATCGACGGGGTCCTCCACGAGGTGATGCGGCCCCCGAGCAGCATCGCCAACGGGGTCATCAGCCGCATCAAGATCATGGCATCGCTCAACATCGCCGAGCGCCGCCTCCCCCAGGACGGCCGCATCAACACCCGCATCAGCGGCATGCCCGTCGACCTGCGGGTCGCCACCCTGCCGACCGTCTACGGCGAGAAGGTCGTCCTGCGGATCCTGGACAAGTCCACCGCCTTGCTGAAGCTGTCGGACCTCGGGTTCCTGCCCGAGAACATGGAACGCTACGAGCGCTCCTACCGCAAGCCGTACGGAACGATCCTCGTCACCGGGCCGACCGGCTCGGGCAAGTCGACGACCCTGTACGCCACCCTCAACATCCTGAACGACGAGAGCAAGAACGTCATCACCGTCGAGGACCCAGTCGAGTACCAGCTCGAGGGCATCAACCAGGTGCAGGTCAACACCAAGGCGGGGCTCACCTTCGCCTCGGCGCTGCGATCCATCCTGCGCTCCGACCCCGACATCGTCCTCCTCGGCGAGATCCGCGACAAGGAGACGGCCCGCATCGCCGTGGAAGCCGCCCTCACCGGCCACCTCGTGCTCTCCACGCTGCACACCAACGACGCGTCCAGCAGCCCCGGCCGGCTGATCGAGATGGGCGTCGAGCCGTTCCTCGTCGGCAGTGCCCTCGACTGCATCGTCGCCCAGCGCCTCGCCCGCAAGCTCTGCGAGCGGTGCCGGGAGCGGCACCGGCTGACCGACGACGACCTCCGGCTGCTCGGCTGGGACTTCGAGCGCCACCCCCTCCCCTACGGCGAGATCCCCGTGTTCCGGGCGGCCGGCTGCGGCGCGTGCGGGCGCACCGGGTACCGGGGCCGCTTCGCCGTCCACGAGGTCATGCCCGTCACCGAGGAGCTCGAGCGGGTGATCGTCGAGCACGGCCACGCCGAGGACATCCTGAAGACGGCCCTGTCGCAGGGGATGATGACCCTGCGCCAGGCGGGCCTCGCCGAGGTCGTGGCCGGCCAGACCTCCGTCGAGGAGATCCTCCGGGTCATCGCGTAGCCGACCCGCTCAGGAACGGGTGAGGACCTGCCGACAAGGAGGCATGATCTCTGCGTCGAGGCGTGCCGGCGAGTTCCTCGTCGACCGCAAGGTGCTTTCCCGCGGCGACCTCGAAGAGGCCCTCGAGCGCGAGGAGGAGACGGGCGTCCCCGCCGCCCAGCAACTCGTCGCCGACGGCCTCGTCCACCAGCGCGACGTCGTGGCGTTCGTCGCCCGGGAGGCGGGCCTGGGCTTCTGGGACCCCACCTCCGATCCGGTGTCGACCCTGGTACTGGCCATGCTCCCCCTCGAGCTGGCCCGCCGGCTGCGCTGCCTGGCCATCCGGGTGGAGGACACCAAGCTCGTTGTAGCGTTCGCCGACCTGCCGTCCGAGGAGGTCCTCGACCAGGTCCACGACGAGACCCGATGGGCGGTCACCCCCGTGCTCGCCGCCGGCGACGACCTCGAGCGGGCCATCACCCGGGTCTACCGGCTGCCGGCCGATGAGGGCGCCGCCGCCGAGGGCGGGCCGGCCCGGCCGAGCTACCCTCCCGTCGACGAGCTGCTCGCCGCCATGGTCGAGCTGGGCGCCTCCGACCTCCACCTGTCTGCCGGGCGCCCCCCGAGCGTCCGCATCGACGGGACCATCCAGCCGCTGGAGGGCTACGAGACCCTGACCCCGTCCGACCTGCGGGACATGGTGTACGCCATCCTGCCCCAGCGTAGCCGCGAGCGCTTCGAGACCGAGCTGGAGCTCGATGCGTCCCGGGCGGTCATCGGTGTCGGGCGGTTCCGCATGAACGTCTTCCAGCAGCGAGATGCGGTCGCAGCCGTCTTCCGCGCCATCCCGTTCCTCGTGACGCCCCTCGAGACGCTCGGGCTGCCGCCGGCGGTCCGGTCCTTCGCCGACTTCCCCCGCGGCCTCGTGCTCGTGACCGGCCCGACCGGATCCGGCAAGTCCACGACGCTCGCCTCGCTGATCGACGTCATCAACTCGAGCCGTTCGGCGCACATCATGACCGTCGAGGACCCCATCGAGTTCCTGCACCGCCACAAGCGCTGCGTCGTCAACCAGCGTGAGGTGGGCTCCGACACCAAGTCCTTCGCCAACGCGCTGCGCCACGTCCTGCGCCAGGACCCCGACATCATCCTCGTCGGAGAGATGCGCGACTTGGAGACCATCTCCACGGCGCTGACCGCTGCCGAGACCGGCCACCTCGTCTTCGCCACCCTGCACACCCAGGACGCCCCGCAGTCGATCGACCGCGTGATCGACGTGTTCCCTTCCCACCAGCAGCAGCAGATCAGGGTCCAGCTGGCCTCCGCCCTGCGTGCCGTCGTGACCCAGACGCTCGTCCCCAGGCTCAACGACCGCGGGCGCGCCGTCGCCGCCGAGGTGCTCGTGTGCGTGCCTGCGGTCCAGAACCTGATCCGCGAGGGCAAGACCCACCAGATCTACAGCGCCATGCAGGCCGGCGGGAAGCACGGCATGCAGACGATGGACCAGTCCCTCGCGGCGCTCGTCCGTGCCGGGGTCATCTCCCTCGACGCCGCCGTCGAGCGCTGCTCCGTCGAGGCCGACCTCCGCCGCCTCATCACCGCCGTCGCCGCCTGACACGAGGGAGCCACGATGCCCACCACCTACGCCTACAAGGTCCGCGACCGCGACGGCAAGCTCGTCTCGGGGAACCTCGACGGGGACAGCAAGGCCCTCGTCGCCACCAAGCTCGCCGACATGGGCTACACACCCATCTCGGTTGACCCCAAGGCGAGGGTGAACCTCAGGATGGACCTCACCATCCCCGGCCTCGGCCAGAAGGTGAAGCTCAAGGAGCTGGCGACTTTCAGCCGGCAGTTCGCCACCATGATCGACTCGGGCCTGACGCTCCTGCGGGCCCTCAGCATCCTGGCGGCACAGACGAAGAACAAGGCCTTCCGCACCACGCTCGACTCGGTCTGCCAGGACGTGGAGCGAGGGTCGTCGCTGTCCGACGCGCTGGCCAAGCACCCGAAGACCTTCAACCACCTCTACCTCGCGATGATCCGCGCCGGCGAGGTCGGGGGCAACCTGGACCGCTCGCTGCTGTCGCTGGCGGACACGCTCGAGAAGCAGGCCGAGCTGCAGCGCAAGATCAAGTCGGCCATGGCCTACCCCGTCGTCGTGCTCTGCCTGGTCCTCGGCATCTGCGCGGCGATGCTGCTGTTCATCGTCCCCACCTTCTCCAAGGTGTTCAAGTCGCTCAACGCGCCGCTGCCCAAGCCGACCCTCATCCTGATGGCCGTGTCGCACGTCTGCGTGCACTACTTCCCGTTCGTCCTGCTGGCAGCCGTCATCGGCTTCTTCCTCTTCCGCAGGTGGAAGCGGACACCCAAGGGCCGCTCCACGTGGTCGGCGATCGTGCTGCGCGTCCCGGTATTCGGCCTGCTGATGCTCAAGACCGCCCTGGCACGGACCACCGGCACGCTCGGAACCCTGATGCGCTCGGGAGTCCCGGTCCTCCAGGCCCTCGAGATCACCACCGAGAGCGTGAGCAACCCCGCCCTCGAGCGGGCCCTCGCCTCCGCCCAGGAGCACATCAAGCGGGGCGAGCCGATGTCGATGGCCCTCGGCGACCACCCCGTCATCCCGTCGATGGTGACGCAGATGATCTCGGTCGGAGAGGAGAGCGGCGCCCTCGACGACATGCTGGCGAAGATCGCAACCTTCTACGAGCAGGAGGTGGAGGCCATGGTCGACGCGCTGGCGTCCCTGCTCGAGCCGGTCATGATCGTCATCCTCGGCGCCCTCGTGGGCAGCATGATCATCTCCTTGTACCTGCCGATGTTCAGCATCGACAAGGTCGTCGAGAACTCCAACGGCAAGGCCTGAGCCGGCGGCAGCTGGGCGACCCGCGCAATCT
>JAJZJY010000451.1 GCA_021809885.1 Actinomycetes bacterium | reverse complement strand
GCCCTTCGAGGACGACCTGGGATGGTTCCTCTTCGCCCTGCACCGTGCTGTCTCCCCTTTGCTCTACGGGCGGTCGCGGTTCGGTCGGCTCACCCAGGTCCATGCGAGCGCGTCTTGGTAGAGGACTTCCCACTCCTCACCGAGCTCGCGTTGTGCCCGCTCGGCGAGATCGCGCTTCATGGCTTCCCAGCGGCTCACCTGCTCCTGGTCTGGCTCGATCACTCGCCCATTGAAGAGTCGCTCACCCCAATCGTTCCATCGCTTCAGGTCCCCGTGGAGGGCAGGAGAGAGCACGCCTTCGAACGACGGCTGGCAGGCGTTCGGCTTGCTCGGGAGCAGCCAGATCCCCGATGCCCCATAGTCCCAGTTGATGAGGCAGCGACGCACGAGATCAAGCTACTGGTCGCGGGACCGGCTTTCAGAGCCGGACCGGCTCCGTGGCCTGGCGCTTGACGAGAACGGCGCACTCCCGGCAGCGGCTGCACCTCTCGATCCGTCGGTCGCACGATAGGGGGCAGGACTACCGTGATGCCGGTGCCCACTGACATCGAGTCGACCAGATGCTCAGGTCGCCCCAGGGACAAAGTTCATATTCTCGCTGATCCACTCGATGAGAGACATGGATCTTGACGGGCGTCCGCCACTACAACGAGGCTCGCCCGCACCGCGGACGCCAGCTTGCACCCCCGCTGCCTTGCCATGACCAACCACACACCGGCGAGATCTGCCGGCGTGACATCTTCGGCGGCATCATCCACGAATACGACCGGGCTGCCTGAGGTCAGCACCCCGGGGCCCGAGCAGCGCGTTGAACGCGTTGGCCGTCCGCCACGATCCACAGCTTGGACGATGAGCCACCGGCCTCCATCACGTCCTACTCGAAGTACCTGCAAAGCGCTCGTGCCATCGGCTGCTCCGACGGATCTCGGTCCCGGCACAGCTCCCACGCGCCTCCGGCATCGAGTTCTTGGACCCTTCACCTTGCTTGTGGAGCTCTCCTTCATGTGATCGCCTTCACGTGACCCGAACCGTCCTCGACGCGGAGCCGGTGCGCCGCCGCTGGCGGAAGCAACCCGAGGCACGCTCGCCGGGGACGACTCTTCGGCGCACGGTGACACCGGCCCAACCTGACCGTAAACCCGCGGCCGGTCGCTTTGCCTGGTCCTGTCACTCGTAGTCCTGGCAGTGATAGTCCTGGCAGTGCTAGTCCTCGCAGTGATAGGCGCAGGGGTCCCCGTCCTGGCAGTGCCAGGCGAGCGATAGGCTTTCTCGCATGCGGACCGCAGAGTCCGACCCCGCCGCCGAACGGCGGACCGAGCTGGCCGAGTTTCTGCGCGCCCGGCGGGCGGACCTGCACCCTGAAGACCTCGGCCTCGACTCCTACCCGCTACGGCGCAACACCCCAGGGTTTCGCCGAGAAGAGGTCGCTGCAACTGCCGGCGTCAGCGTCACCTGGTACAAGTTGAGTCCGCCAGAGTGGTGTACGAGGGGTAGCCCCGCCTGAGGGTCCCCCCGACGCGACGACCACCGCGTCAACCTTCAAGTACCTGCGAAGGAACTGAAGGGAGAACACGGTGGACGTCACCAACACGATGGGCGCGGGCGAGCTCGTGCGCAAGTACCTGGAGTCCGACGATGGACACGACCTGCTCGCCGAGATGGTGAAGATGGCGGCCGAGCTGCTCATGGACGCCGAGGTCGACGTGCTGTGCGGTGCTGGCTACGGCGAGCGCACCGATGCCCGGGTGAACAGCCGCAACGGGCACCGGCTGAGGCGCTGGGACACCCGGGCCGGCACGGTCACGCTCGAGATCCCCAAGCTCCGGCGAGGCTCCTACTTGCCCTCGCTCTTGGAGCCCCGCCGGCGAGCCGAACAGGCGCTCGTGAGCGTGGTCTGCCAGGCCTACGTCGAGGGGGTCTCCACCCGCCGAGTCGACGACCTGGTGAAGGCCATGGGCATCGAGGGGATGTCGAAGTCCCAGGTCTCCGAGCTGGCGAAGAACCTCGACGCCAAGGTGGCCGAGTTCCGCAACCGGCCCCTCGACGCCGGCCCCTACACGTACGTCTGGCTCGATGCCCTCTTCCACAAGGTGCGAGAGGGCGGGCGGGTCGTCTCGGTGGCGACGGTGATCGCCACCGGCGTGAACGCCGACGGCCACCGCGAGATCCTGGGTCTCGACTGCTTCACGACTGAGGACGGGGCGGGGTGGACGGCCTTCTTGCGGGGTCTCGTGGCCCGGGGGCTCTCCGGCGTCGCCCTCGTCGTCTCCGACGCCCACGAGGGGCTGAAGAACGCCATCGGGGCGGTGCTGCCCGGCGCCACCTGGCAGCGGTGCCGCACCCACGCCATGAAGAACCTCCTCACCCAGGTCCCAAAGTCCGCCCAGGCCATGGTGGCGACCCTGGTGCGCACCGTCTTCGCCCAGTCCGACGCCACCCAGGTGAAGGCCCAGTTCACCCGGGTCCTCGACCAGCTGGAGCCCCAGTTCCCCGCCGCCGCCAGCTTCCTCTGTGACGCCGAGGCCGACCTGCTCGCCTTCTCGACCTTCCCGACCGAGCACTGGAAGCAGATCTGGTCGAACAACCCCCAGGAGCGGCTGAACAAGGAGCTGCGTCGCCGGACCGACGTCGTCGGCATCTTCCCCAACCGCCCGGCACTCATCCGCCTCTGTGGCGCTGTGCTCGCCGAACAGCACGACGAGTGGGCCGTCGCCCGGCGCTACATGAGCACCGAGTCGCTCGCCAAGGCCCGGCTCAACCTCTTCACCAGTGCAATCACCCCGGACTCGAAGGAGGTGGTGCCGGCGGAGCTCCAGACCGTCAGCTGAACCGATGCAACACGGTTGACGTGGTGGTCGTCATACACCACTCCGCTGGACTTGACCCCTGGTACACGCGCCTCGAACAGGGCCAACCCGGGATGCCGAGCATCCAGGTGATCGACGCCATCGCCCGGACGCTGAGACTCGACGACGAGTCCCACCGCCACCTGCGACGCCTCGCCGGGCTCCCGGTGCCCGAAGATGACCAGACGACTGGTGAGGTCGACCCACAGTTCACCCGCCTGCTTCTGGCCATCGAACCCGCACCGGCCTGCCTGCTCGACCTGCACTTCGACTTCGCCGCCTGGAACCAGCCCTTCGACCGGCTCTGGGATCCAGGCTCGCTCCCCGCCCGACGCTGCAACCTCATGTGGCTCTACTTTGCCGAGGGCACCGCTACTGCTGGCGTCGTCGGCCGTGAAGAGCGCGGACGCCACCTCCTCGCCCAGTTCCACGAGGTCGCAGCAGAGCACCCCGGCGACCCTCGCTTCGCTGAGATCATCGGCGAGCTCACCGAGCACAGCGAGCAGTTCCGCACCTGGTGGCCGAAGAACCGCATCGAGCAAGCCCTCACCACCCAGATCGCGCTTCGCCGGGCGCATCTCGGGGTCATCCGGCTCGATGTCACCGAGCTGAAGGTGGCGGCCCACCCCTCGCTCACCCTCTGCGTCCAGGTGCCGCACCGCGCAGCAGACCACGAGAAGCTGCGCGAGCTTCTCGGGCCCAGCTGAGCGTCCGTTCGGCGCGTGTCCCGCTGAGATACTGCAGTGGTGGACGAGCTGCTGCCACCGGCGACGTGGACCATCCCGGGCGAGGACTGGGACTGGATTACCGAGCGTCTCGAGCCTTTCGGCGAGTCGGTCACCTCGGTCGTCCCTGCCGGGTTCTTGGCGTATGCCCGGATCCTGCACCCCGCCGAAGAGCCGGGCACCGGTGACCGGCTGGTGCGCTGGTCCGAGGTGGCCAGGTGGAGCGGCGTGGCACTTCGCCCCGATGCCCAGTTCCACAGCATCGCACTCCCAGGGGTTCGCCCCGAGGCACCGGCGCCGTGGCGAAGCCAGGGGCCCGAACAAGGCCGGCTCTACCTTCCCGACGCAGACGTGCTCGCCGAGGTCCTGCGGCGTCACACGTCGACCCCCGAGGAGTGCTTCTTCGGGCTGTGGGACGGCTACGGCTACCCCGGCGTGCCGCTCGTGGCGGTGGGCTCCCCGCCGGCTGACCCGCTTCCCGACCCGATCCCGGCCGGCGTGCGCCAGGGACCGCTCCTTCATCTTCCCAAGCGCGACTATCTGTGCTACGCCGGTCCCGTCGAGGCGATCACCGCCCCCACCGGGCTGAGCCCACACCAGACCGCCAACCTGGCGTGGCCGGCGGACCGAGCCTGGTTCGTCGCGTCGGGGATCGACCTCCCCTGGACGTACGTGGGCGGGAGCGCCGCGCTCGTCGACGCCGTGCTCTCCGACGGGCGCATCGAAGCGCTCCCCGCCTCCCCGACCGACCCACTCAGCCGCCTCGAGGAACGGATCGACCGCCTCGTCGAGGAGGCCACTGCTGAGCTGATCGACACCGGCCACGTCCTGATCGACACCTCACGGGGAACCGTTGAAGCGTGGCTGGAACACCCGACGAGGTGGCACTCCGGGGAGATCCGCACCGAGCGGATCGGAAACAACGGCGTGCACGGCGGGAGCGGCACCCCGCTGCATCGCAGCGAAGACCCGCATCGGGCCGCCCGCTTCGTGCTCGTGCACGCGGTGATGGGACTGGTCGAAGGGTAGGCTGCGGAGCGCCGTAGCGGCATGGGCGATGTGCGCCCGTCGGCACAACGGGGCGTTGGTAGTGTGGCTCGG
>JAJZJY010000450.1 GCA_021809885.1 Actinomycetes bacterium | reverse complement strand
CTCCGACGAGGCCCCCTACCAGCCGTCGAGAGCGCGATCGCTCGCCGTTGCGGCGCCAGTGGGCGGACACAAGCGCAAGTGGCAAAGCCGAGGCGCGTTGTTTGGGCAGTTGACCGCGATTATCGCGGTCAACTGCCCAAACAACGACTCGAGCCAGTCACCGGAGCGACGACCGACGGCGGGCCTTGTCAGCAGCCCGCCCCACGGCGGCGCAGCTCGACAGGAGGCGGTCCACCTCGTCCTCCGTGGTGTACCAGGCAACGGCGACCCGCAGGACCGGCCGGCCGGCGTGGGCGGTGACGATCGCCTCGATGCGGTCGGCGACGAGGCGCCCGGCGAGGCGGGTGGGGTCCGTGGCGGCCGGCAGCCAGAACGACGACATCAACAGGTCGTCGTCCTGCCGCCCGATCCGCTCGTAGCCGAGGTCGGCGAGGCCGGCGGCGGCGCCGGCGAGCAACGCCCGCGCTGCCGGCCGGGCCGGCGACAGGACCGAACGGTGGAAGGCGAGGGCATCGGGGACAGCCAGCCACGGGCTGGGGTCGGTGGTGCCGGCGAAGTGGACACGCCGGGCGAGTGGCTCGGAGCGGTCCGTGCCACCCCAGCTCACCACCAGCGGGTCGAGGCGCGCCTGCGCAGGACCGAGCGCGTGCAGGAACGCCGAGCTGCGTGGCGCCGCGAACCACTTGTGCAGGTTGGCAACGTAGTAGTCGCAGCCGACGGCAGCGACGTCCAGGGGGACGTGTCCGGGCACGTGGGCGCCGTCCACGATCACCGTGACACCGAGCGCTCGTAGGCGTCGAGAAATCTGCCCCGCCGGGAGGCGCAGGGCCGTCGCCGAGGTGATGTGCGAGATCAGCGCTATGCGTGTGGCAGGAGTGACAGCGGCCTCGACGGCATCGGCCGCCGCCTCTGCCGCCGCCCCCGCCCCGCCGGCCGCCGCCCCCGCCACCCCGCTGACCGTCACCGTGCGCAGCGTTGCTCCCCGCTGCCGGCACACCCACTCCCAGAGGATCACCTGGGCGCCGTACTCGATGTCGGTGAGCAGCACCTCGTCGCCGGGCTCGAGGCTGCCCATGAGCGAGCGGGCCACGAGGTTGATGCCGAAGGTGGCGTTGGGAACCCAGCACAGGTCGGAAGGCGCTGCGCCCACCGCCTCGCCGACGGCGGTGAGTGGAGCAGCGACCGCCTCGTCGAGCTCCCGCATGTAGAACCGCGTGGGGTCGGCCTCGATGGAGCGAAGCTTCCGCTCGCGGGCCTCGACGACCGGGATGGGCGCCACTCCCAGCCCACCGTGGTTGAGGTAGGCCACGCCCGCTTGGAGCGGGAAGAGGTCGCGGAGGCTCAGGCCGTCTCCTTGGCCCGCGTGCGCTTGGGGTCGTACACCGGGTGGGGGACCACCTCGCCTGGGATCTCGGTGCCCTCGACGACGGCGACCACCGCCGTCCCGGCCGCGTGGTGCGGGCGTCGCAATTTGGCGAGGCCGAGTGTGCGGCCGCCGAGGTGGGGCGAGCGGACCGCCTGGGTGACGAACCCGACAGGGTCCGAGCCGTCGCGCTGGTAGAGCTGGGCGCCCGACGCCTGCGCGCCACCGTCGTCGAGCACGACGCTCGCAAGTCGCAGCGTCGTAGCGTCCTTGTCCCGCAGCAGCCCGTCTCGGCCGTGCAGGTGCGGCTTGTCGAAGTCGACCGCCCATCCGAGCCCGCACTCGTAGGGGGAAACCGTCGGGTCGTACTCGACGCCGCCGATGATGAAGCCGCCCTCGATCCGTAGGACGTCGAGGGCGGTCATGCCGATGAGGGCCATCCCGAAGCGGGTGCCGGCCGCCATCAGCGCGTCCCAGAGGTCGACCGCCCGCTCCCGCTCCACCCACAGTTCGTAGCCGAGCTCGGCCGTGTAGCCGAGACGGGTCATGAACACGGGGATCCCGGCAATGGGGACGCCGTCCGCGAAGGTGTAGTAGGGGAAGGCGGCGTTGGACAGGTCGCGGTCCGAGAGCGACCGCAGGAGGTCCCGGCTGCGGGGGCCCTGCACGCAGAGGTGGGGCATGTCGTCGGTAAAGGGGTGCACGGCCACGTCGGTGCCGGCGGCCGCCGCAGCGAACAGCTCGGCGTCGCGGTCGTTCGCACCACAGAACCGGACGCTGCCGGCCGAGAACACCGACGCTGTGCAGTCGTCGACCATCTTGCCACCCTCGTCGACGAGCGCCCCGTAGGCGATGTGGCCGGGGCGCACCTTGGCGAGGTTCCGGGTGACCAGGCCGTCGAGCAGGCTCAGGGCTCCGGGTCCGGTCACGTCGAGCTTGCGCAGCATGGAAAAATCCATGAGGCCCACCGTCTCGCGGACGGCCCGGTACTCCGCCAGCGTGTCGGTCACGACCGCCGGCGCGGCGTACCCGAACAGGTCCATCCAGTCGTCGGTGAGCTCCCCGATGCGGGCGTAAAACGCCGTCTGCATGCTCATGGGAGCCGCAGCGTAGTGGCCGCCACCCCCGGAGCGAGCGCCCGTGGTCACCGCCCTCCGCGGCGGCGGTGTCGGTCGTCGCCGCCGTCGACCGGACCCGCGACCGGCTCAGGGAGAGGCACGTGCCCAGCGCCTGACCCGGCGGTTAGCCTCGTCGGATGTGCATGGCATGAAACCGGAGGACATCGCCCTGCTGGCCGCCGCCGGCGAGGTGACGATCGCGCCTGACGGGGGCCGGGCCGTCTACACGCTCACCACAGAGGATCTCGAGGCCAACGTGGCGCGGACCCGGCTGTGGCTCTGCCCGCTCGACGGTGGCCCGACCCGCCCGCTCTCCGGCGGGGACCGTGACCGCCTGCCGCGCTGGTCGCCGGACGGCACGAAGCTCGCCTGGGTGGCGTCCGGGGACGGGCGCAGCCGCATCTGCGTCCAGGCCGCCGAAGGGCCGGGGGCGCCGGCGGTCGTGTGCGAGTGGCCCGACGACATCACCGAGCTGGAGTGGTCGCCGGCGAGCGACCGGATCGCCTTCGTCGGGCGCGTACGGGACCGCCGCCGCTACGGCGACCACCGCTCGCCCAACAGGGTCGAGGACATGCCGCCGCGGCGGGTCACCCGCCTGCTGTCCCGCCACGACGGCGACGGGTGGGTGCTCGACCGCCCGACCCATGTCCACGTCGTGGCCGCCGACGGGTCGGCGCCGCCGCTGGCGCTGTCGTCGGGCGAGGCGCCGGCGTGGGGTGCCGCCTGGTCGCCGGACGGGGGCCGGGTGGCGTTCGTGTCGGCGACCCACGACGACTGGGATCTCGACGGCCGCAGCGATCTCTGGCTCGTCTCGTCGTCGGGAGGATCTGCCGAAAGGTTCACCGACACCACCGTCGCCTGGTCGCACCCGTCCTGGTCCCCCGACGGGTCCCGGCTGGCCGGCCTGGTCGACTGCACGCCTCTCAACGGCCCTCGCCACGGTCAGCTGTGGGTCCTGCCCTTGGACGACCGGGTGCCGCTGCGATGGGGCGCCGGCTACGACCGCAACCTGGCGCCGTACGGGTCAGCCCGGGCGCCGGTGTGGGCCGGCGACGAGCTGGTCGTCACCGTCGAGGACGAGGGGCGGACGAGCGTCGTGGCCGTCGGCGGGCCCGGCGCCGGCGACCGGGCCGTGCGCGAAGTGGTCGGCGGCCGGCGGGTCGTACGGTCCTTCGACGTCGCCGGCGACAGGATCGCCTTCAGCGCGTCGAGCGTCACCGAGCCGGGCGAGCTGTGGGCAGCGAGCCTCGACGGCAGCGGCGAGCGGCGGCTGACCGACCACGGGGCGCTGCTGCGCTCGCGCGTCCAGCTCGTCGAGCCGGAGCGCTACACCGCCACGTCGGCGGACGCGACGGTGGTGGAGTGCTGGGCGATGACCCCGGCCGGCGCGAGCGCCCAACAGCCCTGCCCGGTGGTGCTCAACATCCACGGTGGGCCGTTCACCCAGTACGGGTGGGGTTTCTTTAACGAGTTCCAGCTGCAGGTGGGTGCCGGCCTCGGGGTCGTGTACTGCAACCCGCGGGGCAGTTCGGGCTACTCCGAGGCGTGGGGCCGGGCCATCCGCTGGCCGGAGGCGCCCGACGACCCGGGCTCGGGCTGGGGCGGCGTCGACCACGACGACGTCATGGCCTGCGTGGAGGAGGCCACCCGGCGCTTCCCGTGGGTCGACGGGCGCCGCCTCGGAGTGCAGGGCGGATCGTACGGCGGGTACCTCACGTCGTGGATCGTCGGCCACAGCCGGAGGTTCCGGGCGGCGGTCTCCGAGCGGGCCGTCAACAACCTGCTCACCGCCGAGCTCAACAGTGACATCGCCGGCTTCTTCAAGGAGGCGGTGGGCTGGACGCACCTGCAACGCCCCGAGCTGTACGCCCGCCAGTCGCCGAGCACCTACGTGCAGGACATGCACACGCCGATGCTCATGATCCACTCCGAGGACGACCTGCGCTGCCCCATCTCCCAGGCGGAGGAGCTGTTCGTCGCGCTCCGCCTGCTCGGCCGCAACCCCGAGCTGGTGCGCTTCCCCGGGGAGGGTCACGAGCTGTCCCGCTCCGGGTCGCCGCGGCACCGGGTGCAGCGGGCGGAGATCATCCTCGACTGGTTCGGCCGCCACCTCCTCCCCGAGGGCTGAGGGTGTCCGGCGGAGAGCAGGGGCCGTGGCCGCCGCCCGGCCAGCAGCCCTGGCCGGCGTGGGGCCCGCC
>JAJZJY010000449.1 GCA_021809885.1 Actinomycetes bacterium | reverse complement strand
GGGGCTTGTCGTCACCGGTGCGGCGGCGGTGAGCCGTGAGGGGGTTCACTTCGGCAAGGGCCACGGTTACTTCGATCTGGAGTGGGGTCTGATGTCGGAGATCGACCTCGTCGGGCAACACACGCCGGTGGTCGTCGTGGTGCACGACTGTCAGGTCGTCTCCGAGCACGTCCCGTACGCCGAATTCGACGTGACGTGCGACGTGGTCGTCACGCCGACGGAGATGATCCGCTGCGAGCCACTTCCGAAGCCGACCGGCCTCGTTTGGGACCGCGTGCCCCGGCAGTTCCTGGCCACGCGGCCGTACATAAGGGACGCGAAGCGTCGTCGTCGCTCAGCTCACCGGGCCGCTTGACGGGCGCTGGGGGACATCGGAGAAGCAAAGGAGGGGGACGTTGTCGGAGGCGACCAGCTCAGAGGACGCAGGGCCTCGAACGAGAGAGGAGATCAGGCAGGCGGTATGGGAGCGATTGCGACCGTTCGCGCGACCTGACACCCGGTTCCTGTACGACTTCGAAGAGTTCATCCCCGACTTCGAGGGCAGCGAGCGCCTCTGGGGCCGCCTGACGCAGCTACCGGTATTTGGTGGGGACGGACCGGTGTTCGTGACCCCCGACAACGGGTTGCAGGCCGTCAGGCGGTCGCTGCTGGCTGCCGGGCGGCCGATGCTCCAGACGATCGCGGTGGCGATGGGCTTCCACTTCTTCCCCCCGGGTTCCGTAGCCGCCGCCGACTTCACCTTGGCGTCGACCCTCGATGGCGCGCAGATGCTCGCCGAGGCCTTCGACCTTGACGCGGTCCGGGCACTCGGGCGGTTGGATTATGTCGTGACGGGCGCCTGTGCGGCCGACCCCGTTAGCGGTGTGCGCTTCGGCTTAGGGAAGGGTCACGGGTTCTTCGACACCGAATGGGCGATCCTCTCGGAGCTCGGGCTCGTCGACGAGGCCACCCCGGTTGTGATCTGCGTGCACGACCTGCAGGTGGTCGACACCGGCCTCGAGCCACTCCTCCACGACACGGCCGGGGACTGGATCCTCACGCCGCGCCGAACGATCCATGTTCGCAACCGGCACCGCAACCCCGTCGGCGTCGATTGGGACCTGGTGGACTCGGCGCGCCTGGCGGAGATCCGGCCACTGCGTCTGCTCAAGGTGGCGGCCTTCGGGGGAGCGAACGACCAGGAGCAGACCACGGACACGTCTGGGGGCGCCGGGTCGCCGGAGACCAGGGGTACGGAAGCGGGCGACGTCCAGGCGCTCGTTCGGGAGAAGGTGTGGGGGGCGCTTCGATTGGTCGCTCGTCCGGACTCCCGCTTCCACTGGGACTTCGGCTCGTTCATCGCTGACTTCGACGGCTCGGAGGTCTGCGCCCAGCGCTTACGTGAGCTTCGCTCTTGGCAGGAATCGGAGATGCTGTTCGTCACACCGGACAACAGCACCGAGGCTGTACGCGTGGCCGCCATCGAGGACCGCAAGCCGTTCATGATGACGACCTACGGGATCCGGCGAGGGTTCTTGTACCTGGACCCCGAACTCGTCTCCCCGGGCGACGCGAGGTATGCCGCCACGCTCGACGGGATGGACACCCTTGCCCGCCCCGTCTCGCTCGGCGAGGTCTGTGCCCTCGGCAAAGTGGGGCTGCTGGTTACCGGCGGCTCGGCGGTCAACCTCCGTGGCCTCCGCATCGGCAAGGGCCACGGGTACTTCGACCTCGAATGGGCGCTGCTGTCCGAGGTCGGTGCCGTCTCCGACGACAGCGAGGTGGTCGACGTCGTGCACGACTGCCAGGTCGTCGACGTCCCGATCGGCGCGGCGGACCACGACGTCCGCGTCGACTTGATCGTCACGCCGACTCGGACCATCCGCATCGACGGAGCCGTCCATCCCCTCGGTCGCGTCAGATGGGAGCTGGTCGCCGGCACCGAGTTCGAGCTGATCCCACCAGTGATGGAACTTGCTCAGAGACGACAGGGAGGGGAGCACCAATGAGGACGCAGGCACCGGCAACGACCGCCGACGCGGTCGCATCGGACAACGAGCTGTTCAAGATCGAGCAGAGGGGCATCGACCTCATCCCACTCGAGGAGCGCCGAGGGCGGGCGGCTGACCTGTTCTGGATGTGGATGGGCTCCAACCTCAACGTCTTCTACCCGGTCAACGGCGCACTGGTGATCTATCTCGGCCTGTCGTTCTCGCAGGGAATCCTCGTCATCCTCCTCGGCAACCTCATCTTCTTCGCCGTCGGGCTGACGAGCCTGCAGGGACCGAAGACGGGGACATCGACCTTCGCGATCAACCGGGCCGCATACGGCCCCAACGGCGGACGCGGACTGTCGTTGTTCAATTGGGTCACCTGCGTGGGCTTCGAGGCGTCCGGCATGGCGCTCATCGTGCTCGCCGGACTCGCCTTGCTCGGCGAGGTCGGCGTGCACCCCTCGGCGTGGCTGAAGATCCTGTTGCTCGTGGTCTCGATGACCCTCCAGTCGTTCCTCCCGGTCCTCGGTCACAGGACGATCCTGACCGCCCAGCGTTACCTGGCCTACGCCCTCATCCCGCTCTTCGCCGTCATGGCGGTCGTGGTCGCCGGCAAGGCCCACCTGTCGTCGATCCACCACGGCACCGGGTGGGCCATGATCATGGTTGCCGTGGCGCTGGTGATCTCCGCCGGCGGGCTGTCATGGGCCAACACGGGGAGCGACTACTCCCGGTACCTCCCCCCCGACGCCCCGCCCGCTCGCGTCTTCCTTTGGTCGTCGCTCGGCGGCCTTCTGCCCGCCGTACTGCTCGAGATCCTCGGCGCGGCGATCGCTTCCATCGTCTCGACCGCAAGCGACCCAATATCCGGACTGCCCAAAGCGTTGCCGGGCTGGATCCTCGCCCCCTACCTCATCGTCGCCATCGTGACGCTCTTCGCCGTCAACACCATCGACCTCTACTCCTCCGGGTTGACACTCCAAGCGATCGGCCTCCCCCTGCGGCGGTGGCAGTGCGTGGTAGTAGACATGGTGATCGCCACCGTCGTCGCGGGAGTCACCATCTTCAACTCGGACTTCAACCGGTTGTACTCCGACTTCCTCGGCCTCCTCATCGTGTGGCTCTCACCCTGGCTGGCGATCTACGCCGCGGACTGGGCCATCCGGCGAGGAAGGTACGAACCCGCGGACCTGCTGCGAGCACGCGGAGGCATCTACTGGCGCAACGGCGGTTTCCACATCCCCGGCATCGTGGCGCAGGTCGTGGGGATGGTGGCGTCGTGCATGTGGATCGACTCCTCCGCCTTCGTTGGCCCGCTCTCCAGCCGCACCTCGGGATCCGACTTCAGCTTCTTCATGGGGATCGCCTTCGGCGGACTGACCTACTTGCTGCTCGCCCGGCGAAGCGTCCGGCGCGAGGTCGTCGGGATCACGAACACAGCCCGTCAGGCAGTCATCGCCGAGCCCCGAATCGGTGCATAGCGCTTCTCGAGGGCCGAGCACCGGGAACCGTGCGGGTCGGCCTCACGCCGTGCTTCGCGACGCCGCCAAAGACGCCGCCGGGACGGTGCTCCTCATCACCACCACGCAGCGCGTGGCAGATGCGACATCTCCACCAGCGGCACCCTGGGCTCGGGCAGTTTCGGATCCTGGGCAGGAGCCGACGGCTGGGGGGACCACTCGCGCAGAGGGCCGCCACGCCCTCCGACGCTCCCGACCACTACCTCATCGCACCCATTCAAGCGATCTAGGGCGGCGGGCAACTCCTGGGAGATCTGTGGAGGACCACAGTCATAGGCCGTGCCGCCCCTGACGTCTCCGAGGTGGTGTGGACACTTCCCGACCATGCGCGCTTCGTGGCCGACAGAAAGGGGGCCGGGGCGGACCGCTCGGTCGACTGAGCGCGTACGACACCACCTGCTGCCGAAGTTGAGGGTATGCTGGCATACATGAAGCGGACTACCGTCAAGCTTCCGGACGATCTCGATGCCCGACTCCGTCACGAGGCCGAGCGACGAGGTTCCACCGTGTCCGAGCTCACCCGAGAAGCCATCGAGGCCCACCTCGCCGGCGGATTGGGTCGACGGAATCTGATCGCCGCCGCCGGAGGCCGGAGCGGTTCGCACGACGTCTCGGTCCGCATCGAGGAGATCCTCCGCAACGAGGTCTCCCGATAGCGCTCCTCGTCGACGCCGGCCCGCTCTACGCCTACGTCGACGCAGACGACGACCACCACGCCGAGTGCCTCGAACTGCTCGAGGCCGATCCTGGCCCGCTGCTGGTACCCATCCTGGTGGTTACCGAGGTGGTCTACCTGCTCGGGACCAGGCTCGGTCACGACGCTGAGGCCCGGTTCCTGGGGGACTTCGCCGCGGGCAATCTGATCCCCGAGCACGTCTCGGCCGCAGACTGGCTTCGTATCGCCGAGCTGGTCCAGATCTATAGGGATCTGCCATTGGGATCGGTCGATAGCTCCGTGATCGCTGCCGCGGAGCGGTTGTCGATCAGTGACGTGGCCACCCTCGATCGGCGCCACTTCACCGTCGTGCGGCCCAACCACGTCACCGCCCTGAACCTTTTGCCCTGAATCCAGGGCCCACCCTCGGCCAGGTGTCCGCGTCGGCGGCTCCGACGGCACAAGAGGGAGGCGATCCGGGCTCACGGCTCGTCGAGGGCGCGCCGGCGGGCCGTAGGCCGGCGGCGCCGCGCC
>JAJZJY010000448.1 GCA_021809885.1 Actinomycetes bacterium | reverse complement strand
AGGTCCAGCCGGAGCCCGGCGGCAGGGCCCTCGTGGTCTGGACGGCCCCGTCCAGCAGCGGGAGCTCGCCGGTCACGGCCTACTTCGTGACCGCCCACCTCGTCGGTGGCAAGGGCAAGACCGTGAGGATCGGTGCGACCAGCACCACCATGACCGGCCTGACCAGCGGCCGCTACTACTTCACCGTGGTGGCGATCAACGCCCTCGGCGGCGGCACCCCGTCGGCGCCGTCGGCGTTCGTGGACATCACGAGCGTCCCGCCGAAGGTGAGGGTGTACATGACGCCGCCGGCCGCGATGGCTCACGCTGGCAACGTCCTCATCCGGGTCACGACCAACCAGCCGGGTGCCCGGGTGCAGCTGTTCGACCAGCCCTTCGGAGGCCACTTCTTCTCCAAGGCGATCAAGATGGCGAGCCCGTCGGCGTTCGGCAACGGTGTGGCGGTGTTCTCCGTGCACATCGCCAAGACCAACCACTTCTACGCCCTGGTCGACGGCGTGAGGTCCAACGTGGTCACCGCGATGGTGCGGTAAGCCTCCACTTCCAGGCTGAGTGATCGGTGGGGCGGCCCTCGGGCCGCCCCACCATCGCGCCAGGGCGTCGATGTCGGATGAGTGCGGCACGGGATTCGTGCGACACTTGCCTCGTGGCCAGACGGAAGGTGAAGATCACTCTCGACGACGAGACCGTCAGGTGGGTGCGTGTCGAGGCGGCGAAACGGGATGCCAGCGTCTCGCGGTTCGTCGGAGACGTGCTCCGCTCGCACATGAAGTGGCAGCGGGGGTACGAGCGGGCCATGCGTTCATACCTGTCCAGCGCCGCGCAGCCTGCCCAGTGCCCGGGCGCGTCCTACCGTTTTCGCGGGGACCTACACGACCGTGCCAGTGTTCGTTGACGCTCGCCGACGTGCATTTCCCGGCGTAAAGGGCAGAGGGGCACGATCGCGGCGCTGGTAGCCGTCGTGGGACTGGCGGCCGGAAAGGGAGGACTTCCGGCTGGGACTGTTCGGCAGCTGCCCGGCTCTATCGACGCCACCCAGGTCTCCTGCCCGGCCGGCAGCGGCGGTGGCGACCACGACGTGCTGGGTGCTCGGCACCGGCGGCGCCGGCTCGAGCCTCGTGGTGCCCGTGGCAGAGGCTCATCCAGCACAACCTGAACTGTGCTAGTGTCCCAGTACATGGGTACAGCTGAGCGTGGGTCACCGGGCCGGGAGCCTGCGATCCGGTTCCACATCAACCACCGCTCGGGACTGCCGGCCTACCGCCAGCTCGTCGACCAGGTCCGCCACGCGCTGAGCCTCGGCCTGCTCCGCCCCGGAGACCGGCTCCCGTCGGTGAGGGAGGTGGTGGCGGAGGTGACGATCAACCCCAACACCGTCCACCGGGCCTACCAGGTGCTCGAGGCGGAGGGCGTAGTGGAAGGCAGGCCCGGTCTGGGCACCTTTGTCACCGCTGTCTCGCTGCCGTCGACGACGCCCCAACGCCAGCTCGAGCTGCAAGACGAGCTGCGTGCCTGGGCCGAGCGGGCACGTCTGGCCGGGCTGAGCGCCGAGGCGATCAGCGCGCTCGTCGCAGTCACCCTCCCAAACCCTGAACGCCAGGAGGCAGTCGAGTGAGCGGTGACACCGCGGCCGTGGCGACCTGCGGCCTGGGCAAGCGTTACCGCCGGAGCTGGGCGCTGTCGGCGTGCACCTTCTCCCTGCCGCCGGGGCGGATCTGCGGGCTGGTCGGCCCCAACGGGGCGGGGAAATCGACCCTGCTGCGGATCCTCGCCGGGCTCGCCACCCCCGACGCCGGCAGCTTCGAGCTGCTGGGTGAGAGGCCTGGCCGGGGCCGGGACCCCTGGCGGGGCGTCGCCTACCTCGACCAGGACCGGCCGCTCTACCGTCGCTTCAGTGTCGCCGAGACGCTGCGGGCCGCAGCCGCCCTGAACCCTGTCTTCGACCAAGGCTGGGCGGCTCGTGCTCTGGACGATCTCGGCATCGGCACCGAGCGGAGGGTCGGGACGCTTTCGGGCGGGCAGCGGGCACAGGTGGCGCTCACGTGGTGCCTGGCCCGCCGGCCGGCGCTGCTGCTCCTCGACGAGCCGACCGCCGCGCTGGACCCGCTCGCTCGCGAGAGCCTGGTCCGGCTGTTGCTGGACGCAGTGGCCGAGAACGGGACAACGGTCATCGTCTCGTCCCACGCCGTCGCCGAGCTCGGCCAGTTCTGCGACTCCCTCGTCCTGCTCACCCATTCGCGGGTCTGCCTGGCCGGCGACGTCGAAGAGCTCCTCGGCACCCACCGTCTCCTGGTCGGGGCGGCTGGGAGCCCGCCGCCGGGCGCTGTGCTCGCGTCGGCCACCACCGGCCGCCAGGCGACCGTGCTCGTGCGCGCCGAGGAAGGCCTGTTCGCTCCCGGCTGGGACGTCGAGCCGATCGACTTGGAGCAGCTGGTGATCGCCTACCTCCGTCGAGACGCCGGCGAAGACGATCCTCCGGCACTCACCGCCGCACCGGCTGCGGGGAGGCGGCCGTGACCTGGCTGGCGTGGCGCACCCAACGCAGCCTGATCCTGTCGTCCGCCGCAGCCGCGATGCTCGTAGGCGCCTGGCTGGTCGTCGGAGGCTTCGCCTTCCACCACAGCGCGAACGCGCCGCTCTGGACCGAGCTCGACGTCGTCGTGCTGTTCGCGCTTCCCTGCCTTGCCGGCCTGGCTCTCGGGGCGCCCCTAGTCGCCGAAGAGCTCGACCGCGGCACCGTGCGCCTGGCCTGGAGCCAGGAGACAGGGCGCGGCCGGTGGCTCGCCCGCAAGCTGCTCGTCGCCGGAGCGGTGATCGTGGCCGTCTTCGCGTCCCTGGCCGGTCTGATCGCTTGGTGGTCACGAGCCCTCGCTGTGCCCGACCGGCTCTTCACCGGGATCGGCATAGCCCCAGCGGTCTTCGACGTGACCGGCCCGGCCTTCGTCTGCTACGCCGTCTTCGCGTTCGCGCTCGGCGTCTTGTTGGGTGCGCTGCTCGGACGCCCCGTCTGGGCGTCCCTGGCGGGCGTGCCCGCCTACGTGGTCGTACGCGTCGTGGTGCAAGAAATGCTCCGGGGGCGGATGCTGCCGCCGTTGCGTTTCGCCGACAGGACCGGAAACATCCCGGCACGCCTCGCTCACGCATGGGTCTTCAACGTCGCCTGGCGGGCGTCGGGGCCGGGGAGGCGAGCGGCGCCCCAGCCGCTCGTGGGCGGGCTGCCCCAAAGCGTGATGCGCTGCATCGCCCAGCCGGGCCGCTTGCCGAGCATCGCCGCTTGCACCCGCCGGCTCGGGCTGCGCTACACCGGCTCGTACCAGCCCCCCGGCCGCTACTGGCCGCTCCAGGGCATCGAGGGCGCTGCCTTCCTTGCACTGGCGATCGCCCTCTGTGCCCTCGGGGCGCTCGTCGTGGGTCGGCGCAGCGTATGACCCCGAGATTACGAGCACCTGTATGCTACAGGTTTGGATACTACAAGGCTGTATAGTGGGGGCCATGCCGAAGAACCCCTACAGCTACGGGGGACCGGTCACAGGAAGGCACTTCGCGGGCCGTGACGCTGAGGTGGCGGCGCTCGTGTCCCGGATGCGCAACGGCGTCAGCGTGGCCGTGACCGGCCCGCGCCGATACGGGAAGAGCTCGCTCATCCTTCGGGGGGTGGAGGCGATCCGGGCGGAGTCAGGCGCCGTAGCTTCGATCAATCTGCTGCACTGCCCCAGCTTGGATGCGTTCGCGTCGAGGCTCACCTCGGTCGCTTTCGAGATACCGGGGGCGAGGTGGCGAAGGACGCGTCAGGCGGTCCCGGAGTTCCTCTCCCGCCTCAGTTCGAGGCCGACGGTGACCTTCGGCGACGACGGCAGACCAGCGTTCGGGTTCGGAGGCCTCGACGCCCGCGACGCCGGGCGGGTTCTCGACGACGTGTACGGGATGCTCGCCGCACTGGCGGACAAGAGGCCGGCGGTGCTCGTCTTCGACGAGTTCCATGCGATTGCCGATCTCGGCACCGGGTTGGCCGGAGTGCTCAAGGCACTGGGCGACGAGCACCCACAGGTGTCGCTGGTCGTGGCGAGCTCCAAGCGCCATCTCATGGAAGCCCTGGTCGTTTCCAAAGGAGCCCCCCTCTACAACATGGCGGAGCGCCTCGCTCTCGGCCCCATCGAACCCGATGCGCTCCTCGCCTACCTGCGAGCCCGAGCCCGATCCGGCGGCAAGGACATGGGGGAGGATGCGGCGCTGGAAGTCTGCACCCGCGCCGGTCCAGTCCCCTACGACGTGCAGAGGCTCGCCTACGAGGCGTTCGACGTAGCCGGGTGCCGCCTGAGCTTCGAGGACATCGGGGCCGGCATGGCGAGAGTCGTCGAGCACGAAACACCCGACTTCTCCGACCGCTTCTCGGCCCGGGCCCCGGGGCAGAGGCGGGTCCTGGTAGCGGTTGCGGCACGGTGCGGGATAAGAGAACCCAACGCGGCGGCGTTCGCCCGTGAGGTCGGCTACGCAACCCCGGCAGGAACCCGTCGCGCCATCACATCCTTGGTGGAGGCAGAGATGCTCGTCGTCCGAGACGGCGTCTGGGTGGTCGCCGACCCGTTCTTCGCCGAGTGGCTCCGGCAGTTATAGGGAACCACCCGGTTCAGGCGCTCAGCAGCCTGACCTGACGAACACGTGTGCGCGGGCGGGTAGCGGCCCCAGTT
>JAJZJY010000447.1 GCA_021809885.1 Actinomycetes bacterium | reverse complement strand
CAGGCGCTTGTTGTCGGACCGGCCCGGCGAGCACGATGACTCGGCCGGCGATGTGCAGCCGGCCGTCGCGGACGTCGGTGAGCTTGACGGTGGACAGCTGGGCGGGCGTGAGGGCGTGGAAGGCGGCCAGGGAAGCCAAGGCGGCGACGGTGGGGTCCTCCGGAGCGAAGCACGGTCCGGATGGTGTCGAGGTCGGCGGGCAAGAGGGATGCTCTTTGCCGGCGGGGCAGCCACGGTCTTGGCGCCCCTTCGCCGTCAGCGGCGTGAGGACGTCAGCGGCGTGATCGGAGACCCGTGGGCGACCGGCTGAGCACTCCTGCGCCCAGTATCAGGGCACCCGCTCCCTCCACGACCAGGGACGCCTGCCCCCAGCCGTTGGCGAGCGTGTCCTGGAAGCCGAACAACCCCACCTCGACATCCACGAGGTACCCGGCAGCCGTGCCGAGGAGGAACAACGCAGCGCAAGCCATAACCAGTCGCCGCCGCGAGGCGAAAACGGCGGCGGCGAGCAAGAAGGACGTCACCGCCTGCGCGAGGAACAAGGGGCCTATCGTCGGCAGGGACCGGTATCCCGCCAGCCATTCGTGGAGGTGGATGGCGCCGCTCGCAGCGACCAACAGCGCCCCGACCGTCGACACCGCCGTACGCATCAGTGCGGTCATCGGTACATCTACGTCTCGGCGGAGCTGTCGGATTGAGGGGGCTGGGCGATGTCGGAGTCGGAGCAGCGGGCTGCTCGGGCGGCCACCTCGAGAGTTGACCAGGATCCAGCAGCCGGCTTGCTGTACCCTGGCCGTGCCGGCAGCGCAACGCCGGGCAAGGGAGCGGCAGTGATGGCTGGCGTCGTCGTCGAACTGACGGGTACTGCGGTCGTCGTGGTGATCGCCGTTTGCCTGGTTGCGGGGCTGGTCTGGTTCACGGCCCTCATCTCGGTCTTGACCCGGAATGACGACTACGAGTTGGGATCGCAGCTGCTGTGGACACTCGTGATCCTGTTCGCCGGTCCAATCGGCGCCGTCCTCTACTTCGTGCTGACCCGGGAGTCGCACCTGATTGCTCGGGAGCCGGTCCCCGATCGCCGACGGCGAGCGGAGGCGATCGCCCATCCGTGGTCAGGGTCGAGCACCGCCCGCTGATCCCGCCAGGAGGGATGGCTGGCGGAGTCGGCTGGGAAGGTGAAGAGCTCTTCGGGCGGCTCTACGACCGGAGGTGGAAGTCGTCAGCGCGTCATGCGAGGTCATCTGCATCACATGGGTTCCCAACGCCCACGGCCTGGAACGCCGGGAGCAACTGCTCCGCCGGATACTGGTCGGTGTGCGTCCTCGACTCCCACACGGCCGCGGCCCTCGGCCCTGCTCGGGGGCTCGGTGACGGCACCCCGAGGTGCCGCGGCTGGCAAGCGCCGTTGCCAGCTCTACGGACGCTTCGACCGCGAACCCGGGCGCGCCGGCTGGCGTTGATGCTGGAGACGACCCTCGTAGACCGATCCTCCACGGCAAGGCCGCGACGCCAACGTTCGGACTGCATCGTGAGCGCCGCCTACGGAGACAGGCCAACCACATGAATCTGTTCCCCGAACCTCGCGAAGTCACCGACGTTGATGGTGACGACGGTGTCAATGCCGTGGACGAGCATGGTGGCTATCACGTTTGCGTCGTGGACCTGCTTGCCTGTGCACTCGACCGCGTCGAGTAGCTCCAGCAGGCGGTCGCTCACCTTCTCGTCTTCGACCAGCAGGTGTAGTCGTTTTCGCAGCGCTCGAACGTTGGCGACAGCCACTGAGCGCGCCATGCCGAGCCCGTTCTGGGTGGCGGGACGGGTGGCAACGGCGAGGTACTCCCGCATGATCTGCCCGCTGGTGTAGAGCACCAAGCCGGATCCTGGCCATATGTTGAGGGACGCAACCGCGCGCTCGTGCTCGTCTCGCCCCTCGTCGGTCGCAGCGAGAAGCACGTTTGTGTCGAGGACAGCGCGGTCAGCGGCCGGCGTCGTCATAGATCTCCTCCCGCCGCCAAGTGGAAGTAGCCGTCGTGCGTACCGTGGTCAACGGGACCGGTTCGAGCGCCTCACGAGGCGGTGGCGCCGTTGCCGCCTCCTGCAGGATCTGGCGGATCTCCTGCTGCATTGAGTGGCCATGGCGCATGGCCCGCTCTCGCAGTGCGGTGACCACTGGCTCCGGCACGTTTCGTACATGGATCGCTGTCACCCTCATATGGTAGCGCTAGCGGTAGCACACCCGTCTCAGTCGAGGACACCTCACCGGCCGGGCTCGGTAGTCACAATGCTCGGCATGTCTGCTGCTCGCCGTGTGCTGTTCCGCCTCGCCGCCAGCCAGCGCTGGGAGCGCTTCGTGCGGGCGACGCCGCTCGGAGAACGCTGGGCGTGGCGTGCCGCCCGGCATTACGTCGCTGGTGAGCGTCGACCAGTTGGGGGAGCTGGTTGGGCGAGCCGGCGGTGGCCGAGCGCGTCGCTGCTGACTACCTGCGCCTGGTCGACGAACTGGGAGCCCTGCCAGAGTCGATCTGGCTGGCGATCGACCTGTCCCACCGTGGTTGAGCGTGAATGGGATGTCACCCGCCGCCGGGTACTTCTCGAGAAGCCCGCGGAGGCCCTCGAAACCCACATCACTCTCCGCTCGGAGGGTGTGAAGGGCGGGTGTCGAGCAACATCCACGCTGTCGAGCTGAGGTCGTGGCCCGAGTCGAGTCAGTCCGACACGTCCGCAGCGGTCGCTCGGAAGCGGGCCTCGATGACCGCGCTGAGCTGCTGGGGGACCGGGTCGAGAGATGGCGTGTCGACGTCCTCGCCGCCATGGCCACGAGCCGAAGCGAAGGCCGCCGCGCGCCGCACGATGTGAGGTTGGTCTCCGCTCCCGCCAAGCAAACCAGTGTCGGCTATGTGATCCACCCGGAGCAGCTGAGCTCCCAGGGCGGCCGCGTAGTCCTTGCCCTTGCGCAGTGACGCCTGGATCGCCTCGTTGCGTACGCGCGACCAGTTGGGGTTGTCATCGTCGACGAGCCAGGTGATGTCGCGGACGTTGTAGTGCTCGTGGCGAGCGAACACTCGCCCGAGGCCGTCCAGCAGGGCGAAGTGTCGGACCGACACGGCGACCTCCACCGACGCGACGACACGACCCGTGGGCTCGGCCCGACCGGTCTCCTTGTTGTGGTCACGCTCGACGTAGGTGGTCGCCGAGGAGGCGGACCACGTCAACGGCGACCTCTCGCTGGCAACGGTCAGCGGTACGCCTCCCAGCTCCGAGAGGTCGCGGGTGAAGCGATCGAGCGCGGCGGCGGCACCCGCCAGAGCATCCTGCTTGGAGTCCTGCCAGACGGCGACGCCACCGCCGAGCACGACGACGTCGGGAGCGACCATCGCATGGGCCTCTCCACGGACGGACAGCACCAGCCCTTCGTCGTCAGCCATCTCGCCATCCACCTCCGGAACGTGTCGGATCGGTACCAACGCCGGCTGAGACTATTGGGGGGTGGGAGGGAGCGTAGCTCGACTAGTAGCGGTAGTAGCCGGGTGGGGGCGCGGGGAGGGGTGCGTCTCCCACGATGCCGATGCTGACCATGGCCCGAGTATGCGAGGGGGGTCGATGACGTCAACGCAGTACCGGCCGCAGGCCGACCCTTGCGAGTTGCGGACCGTCAGTGCAGCGGCAGCGGGCCGCGTTCGAAGACTTCACTGAGGCGCCGGGCCGTCGCCTCCAGGTCGGCTCGGTTGCCTGTCCAGATGTTCCACCCGAGGTGGACGAACCCGATGTGCAGCTCGTAGCAGTGGTCGCGGGCAGCGAGTACTCGTGTCCGTGACGAGACCATCGTCCGGTTGCACATCCTGCCTGTCCCCGGAGCGCATCGTCTCTCCGAGGACCCGTCGCCAGAGGTCCAGGCGCATGTGAATGGGTGGGCGTCGCGTCTTGCTGCCCGGACGGACGGCCGTCAGTACGACGTCTTGCGCGCGCTCTTCGCCTACGCAGTGCGGTGCGACTGGCTGGCCCGTACGCCGTGCCGCGGCATCCGGATGCCGCCGGCTGGGACACCGGTCGGTCGGACCCTTGCGCCCGACGACGTTTCAGCCATCGCCAGGGCGATGGACCCAGAGGGGCACCGGTCTCGCTCGCCGTCCACGTCCCGTCCTCGATCACCCCTGCGTTCAGCCACTTTCGGATGAGTCGCAGGACCCTCTTGTCCGCTATCCTGTGCTCGACGAACTTCGCCAGCCAATCGTGATCAAGATTGGTGAAAAACTCTTTGACGTCGGCGTCGAGCACCCAGTTCACCTTCTTCCGTTCGATGCCGACCGTGAGCGCATCCAACGCATCATGCGGGCTGCGCCCGGGCCGGAACCCATAGGAGAAGCCGAGGAAGTCCTCCCCGTAAATGGCGTTGAGCACCTCGACGACGGCCCGCTGGAGGATCTTGTCCTCCAGCGTGGCGATGCCGAGCGGCCGGAGCCGCCCGTCCGCCTTCTCGATGTACGCCCTGCGAGACGGACTTGCTCGATACGCTCCGCTGTGGACCCGTCCGAGGAGGGCTTCGAGGTTCTCTCTCAGGTGCTCCCCGTAGGAGTCCCACGTCACCCCGTCTATCCCTGAGGCCGCTTGTGGCCGAATGGCCACGTACGCCTTCCAGAGGCGGTCGAGGTCGACGTGGTGCAGCAGCGCCGTGAACCGTGCATCCTTGTC
>JAJZJY010000010.1 GCA_021809885.1 Actinomycetes bacterium | reverse complement strand
CAGGGCGCCGACGCCCTGGGGCGCTCCAGACGCCGTGCTGCCAGCCGCCCCGCACGCCCCTAGGGTCACGCCCGCGGCGCCGAGCGCCGCCACCGAAGCCCACATCCGACGTCGTGTCACGTCCACTCCGATCTCGTCCGGCGGCGCCCTGCCGCACACCACTCCGACGCCGCAAGTGCGCTACTGGTTCCCGGCGGCACCCATTCCCGGCGATACTGGGCTCCGTGCCCCTGGTGGCGGCGGACGTGGCCCACTGCTGCGACCACCACCACACCGGCTCCTCGCGGGCGGCGACCCGGCATGGGACGCGATGAGCCACGTGGACCCCGAGCTCACATCCGACGTCGCTCCCGGGGACGCCGCCGCTGTGCGGGCGGCTTCCCCGGCGTGAACGGCGCCGCCGACCGGTTCCGGACCTGGACCGGGCGGGACCCCGAGGGCGTCTGGCAGGCGCCAGGGCGCGTCAACCTGATCGGGGACCACACCGACTACAACGGCGGGTTGGCGCTGCCGTTCGCCATCGGCCGGCGCACCATGGCCGCCGTGGGGCGCCGCGCCGACCGGCGGTGGCGGGTCCGGTCCGAGCAGCGGCCCGACGCGCCCGCTGACGTGGATCTCGCCGACCTGCGCCCTCGACAGGCGGGCGGCTGGGAGCGCTACGTCCTCGGGGTGGCCTGGGCGTTGCACGAGGCCGGCGCCGACGTCCCCGGGGCCGACATCCTCGTCGACTCCGACGTGCCCCTCGGCGCAGGGCTGTCGTCCAGCGCCTCGCTGGTCGTTGCCGTCACCGTCGCCGTCGCCGAGCTCTCCGGTGCGGCGCTCGACCTCGACGGGCTCGTCGGCATCGCCCACCGGGCGGAGGCCGGCTACGTCGGAGCCCCGACCGGGACGCTCGACCAGCGGGCCGTCTTGCTCGCCCGGGCAGGCCACGGCCTGCTCATCGACTTCCGCTCGGATACCGCCGACCCCGTGCCGCCCGACCCCGTGCCGCTCGCGGCGGCAGAGCCGCTGGTGGTCGTCGACACCGGCGTCCGCCACGACCACGCCTCGGGCGGCTACGGCGAGCGGCGGCGGGAATGCGCCGCCGCCGCCACCGCTCTCGGGCTTGCGGACCTGCGGGACGCAACGCCCGCCATGGTCGACGAGCGGCTCAGCGGGCACCTCGCCGCCCGGGCCCGCCATGTGCTCACGGAGAATGAACGCGTCGCCGAAGTGGCCCGCCTCCTGCGGGCAGGCCGCTCCGTCGGCCGGCTGCTCACAGCGTCGCACCACTCGCTGCGCGACGACTTCGCCGTCTCGTGCCCGGAGCTCGACGCCGTCGTAGGAGCGGCACTCGCCGCCGGTGCGGCCGGCGCACGCATGACGGGCGGGGGGTGGGGAGGGGCGGTCGTGGTGTCAGGGTTGCCAGCCGGCGACGCAGCGCAATGCCTCGGCGGGAGGGGCCGGGGCGTGTTCGCCGTCCGGCCTGGCGGTCCGGCGGGGCGAGTTGCCTGAGGGCTCGGTCGCGTCGGGAGCGGAAGCTGCCGGCGGTGAGCACCACCCCCCTGTGCAGGGCAGGACGTCGGCGTTGCGGAAGGTGATGCCTTGTTGCGCCGTTGCGCCATCGGGCCGGAGGCTCACCGCCGCCTAGAGTGCGGCGACCATGGGCACAGACCGGACCTGGGCGCTCGTCCGAGACGCCGACCTCGAAGTCATCCCGCTCAAGACGCTCCTCGACCAGCTGCCGGTCGTCCCGCCCGGGAGCCGGGTGGCGATCACCTGCTCGCCGAAGTTCGGCCTCGAGCGCACCCTCGAGCACACGAGCGCCGCTGCCGAGGCCGGCTACCGCTGCATCCCCCACGTCGCCGCCCGCCAGGTCAGCGGCGGGACGGAGCTGCGCGCCGTCGTCGACCGGCTCGCTGCGCTCGGCGTCGCCGACCTGTACGTCATCGGGGGGGACGTGAAGGAGCCGGTGGGGGAGCTGGGATGTGCGGCGGAGCTGCTCGAGGCGCTCCAGGGCATCGACCACGGCTTCGCCCGTGTAGGCGTGGCGTGCTACCCCGAGGGCCACCCGACGATCCCCGACGCCGTGTTGTGGAGCGACCTGCTGCGCAAGCAACCGATGGCGCAGTACATGGTGAGCCAGGTCTGCTTCGACGCCGCCGCCATCGTGTCGTGGCTGCACGCCGCCCGGGACCGGGGCGTCACCCTGCCGCTGCGCATCAGCGTGGCCGGCCCCTTGAAGATCACCAAGCTCATCGAGCTCTCGGTGCGGATGGGGGTCGGGCCGTCGATGTCGTACCTGCGCAAGCAACACGGCCTGGTCGGCTCCGTCCTCCGGGGCGGCGCCTACCGCCCCGAGGAGCTCGTGGCGTCGATCGAACAGGAGCTGGGCGGCGAGGACCTCGGCATCGAGGGGCTCCACATCTCGACGTTCAACCAGCTGGACAGTACCGTTTCCTGGCAGCGGCGAGTGGGGGCGCCGCCGAGCTGACCGACGGATCGAAGGGCTGGCACCAGCGGCCGGCGCCGACCCGGCTGCTCTTTCCCCCCCTCATATGATCGCAGCGGTGCACGATCCCGAGGCCGTCGACCTGCTGCGCCAGCTGATCCGCAACCGTTGCGTCAACGACGGGACGGACGCCTCCGGCCAGGAAGTCCGCAATGCCGACGTCGTCGCCGCCGTAGTGGGTGCCGCCGGCTGCGACGTCGAGCGCTACGAACCGACCCCCGGGCGTGGCTCCCTCGTCGCCCGGATCGCCGGCCGTGACCCCCACGCGCCCAGCCTCTGCTACCTCGGCCACCTCGACGTCGTTCCCGTGAACGAGGACATGTGGCGCAGGGACCCATTTGGCGCGGAGCTCGTCGACGGCGAGATCTGGGGGCGCGGGGCCGTCGATATGCTCAACCTCACTGCTGCGATGACGCTCGCGTTCGCCCGGCTCGCCCGCAGCGGGTTCCGCCCACGCGGCGACCTGGTGTTCGCCGCCGTCGCCGACGAGGAGGCCCTCGGCTCCCACGGCGCCGGCTGGCTGGTCGAGCACCACCCGGACGCCGTCCGCACCGACTACGTTATCACCGAGACCGGCGGGGTCCCCCTCCAGGCGCCGGGCGGCAAGATCCTCCCCGTCCCCATTGCCGAGAAGGGCAGCTGCTGGTGCCGGCTGCGGGTACGGGGCGAGGCCGGGCACGCCTCGACGCCGCTGCGCACCGACAACGCCCTCGTCACAGCGGCCGAAGTCGTCCGCCGCCTCGCCGAGCACCGACCACAGCCACAGATCGACGACACGTGGCGGGCGTTCGCCTTCGCCCTAGGCATGGAGCCCGACGTGACCGCCGCCCTCCTCGACCCCCAACGCATCGACGACCTGCTGGACGCCATGCCCGACCTCGGCCTCGCCCGGGAGGCCCATGCCTGCACCCATACCACGATCGCCCCGACCATCGTGCATGGCGGTACCAAGATCAACACGATCCCCGACACCGTCGACCTCGACATCGACATCCGCACCCTGCCCGGCTGGGGGCCGGCAGAGGTGCGGGCCATGCTCTCCGACGCCATCGGCGACCTGGCCGGCAAGGTCGAGATCGTCGCTGCCCTCGACGACCCATCCACTGCGTCACGCTTCGACACCCCACTGTGGGACGCCATGCGGGAGGTGACAGCGCGCTTCCACCCCGACGGGACGATGGTGCCGGCGCTGATGGTGGGCGCGACCGACGCACGGTTCTTCCGCCGGCAGGGGGCGCAGGCCTACAGTTTCGGCGTGTTCTCCGACCGCCTGAGCTACGGCGAGGTGGCGGCCATGTACCACGGCGACGACGAGCGGATCGACGTGGAGTCCCTGGAGTGGTCCGTCGCTGCGTACGAGGAGCTGGGCCGGCGGTTCCTCGGCTAGGGGTTTGCTGCTGGGGCCCGATGTGGGACGGGGGGCTGGGCGGGTGGTGCCGGCGGTGCGGGGCGGGTGTTGCGGGCGGTGCGGGGCGGGGTCAGGCGGTGCGGGCGGGGTCGGGCGGTGGCGGCTCAGCCAGAGGTGAGGACGTCCGGGCCGGAGGCTCGGTGCGTTCATGGCACCTCGGGAGATTGAGGGCCGGTTTCTGCCCGCTGTGCACCGACCTCGGGGAAGTGCCCGAGGAACAGCCCTGACATCTCTCGACTCCTCCGAAGGAGGTCGCGAGCAACCACCGCCGGGACCTTCCTACGTCAGGCCCGGGTCGGATCCCACCAGATGGTGACCACCTCGTTACTCTCGTCGTCGAGGTCAGCCAGGGCTCGGGCTACCTCGTCGTCTCTCTCGGCGGGCAGGCACAGCTGGCGGCGAACCATCGCTATGTGGACAGGATCAGATCGGTCCCGGACGAACGGCCGGCGCCGCCGGTCCCAGCGCACACCGAGCCCCAGGCCCTGGAGCACGGCGAGAAAGTCCTCGGCCGTCGGACCGTCCGGACGTTCGATCCCCCAGAACCGCCGCCACAGCGGAGCCGTCGCGGACAGCGGGTGGCGCGCCGTGAGCTCCACGACCACCCGGCGCCGAGCGTGGTCGTCGAGCGCTACTACGAACGGCTCGATCGACGGCACGTTGTACACGACGTGGTGGCAGACGACGAGATCGACGCTCGGGGCTTCGGCGGCATCGTCCGGCCAGGTGCCGGCAACAGAGGAGTGGGCAACGCCGGCCTCGCTGGCATCGGCCTCGAACGCGGCGAGGAGATCGGGGGACGGATCGAAGCCGATCACCTGCGTCGCCGGTGGGACGAGGGCCAGACCGGCAGCCCCACCCCCGCAACCGACGTCGAGGACATCGCCGCCGCCGGCGAGCACCTCGCGTTCCACGCGCAACGACGGGCTGTCGGGGTCGGGCCGGCGTGCCGAGGCCCTGAACACGGCTGTCGGGAAACCCCACGGTGGCTCCGGGGCCTGGGCCAGTATCTCCTCGGGGATAGCCCACTCCCTGAGCCGCTCGGACCATCGGCGGGCGCCCGGATTGCTCCCGGGTCCGATGACCATGGCTCGGCGAGCCTCGGGTGCGGTGGCCCCGAGTCCGGGGGAGTCGAGTCCGGGGGAGTCGGAGGAATGGCCTGGTGAGTCGGGCTGACCATGCCGCGACGAGGCCATGACCGGCGAGTGAAGCATGACGTCGGGGCCGTGTCGAGTCGGGCCGGCGACTGGGGCTGGCGCTGGCGGGTCTGCTGCGAGGTGGCGGGTCCGCTGCGCCCGGCGGATCTGCTGCGAGGCTGCGAGGCGGCGAGGCTGCGAGGCGGCGAGGCTGCGAGGTGGCGAAGGCGGGCGCTGAACCGCCTCCTTGGACCGTTCGTGCAGCAACTGCGCGCAGTGCTGCGGACCGCGCGCACAGCCGACGAAATGTCGTCCTGCTTGCGCGCAGTCAGCCTGGCTGCGCGCGGTTGGAGAAGCGGATGGACTCGCCTCGGGCGACGACGATTCGATTCTGGCTGCGGCGCTGACACGCCGGTACGCAGCTCTCGGCCAGTTCGTTGGTGCCGGCCGGTTCGTTCGTGCCGGCCGGGACGACGCCGACCGTCAGGCGGAGGCAGACTGACTCGTCATGAGCAGGGCGGCGAGGCGTGCGATGCCGGGCGCCGCCGGCGCTGGCTGGCGCTGCCGGTTCGACCACGCCGCCGGCCGCCGGGCCGAGAGCTGGGAGCTTGTCGGACCGCTGCGCGAGCTCGTGGCCAACAGCGCCGATGAGGTGCCGGAGGTTCTCGCCCTCGCCGAGAACGAGGCCGGCAGGGGCCGCTTCGTCGCCGGCTTCCTGGCCTATGAGGCCGCACCGGGTCTGGACTCGTCCCTCGAGGTCCGCACCACCGGCGACGGGGGAGGGGCGCGGCTCCCGTTGGCATGGTTCGGCGTGTTCGGTGAGCGTCGGCCGGTCCCGTCGCTGGCTTCCCTGCCGCCGGCGCCGTCCGAGCCTGCCGCGTCGATCGCGTCGAACTGGCAGCCGGAGATCACCCGGGCGGAGCACGCCGCCGGCGTCGCCACTATCCGTGAGGCCATCGCTGCCGGCGACGTGTACCTGGTCAACCTCACCACCAGGCTCCGCCGGCGGTGGCAGGACGCGGAGGATGGCGACCCCTTCGAGCTGTACCGCCGCCTCGTCGCTGCCCACGCCGGCGGCTTCCATGCCTACCTGGATACACCGGAATGGGTCGTGGCCTGCGGCTCGCCGGAGCTGTTCGTGGAGCTCGCCGGCGGGATGGTGACTACCCGACCGATGAAGGGCACGGTGCCTCGCGGGCGCTGGGTGGCCGAGGACCTGGCGCGAGCCGAGGCGCTGCAGCGCGACCCGAAGGAGCGGGCGGAGAACGTCATGGTCGTGGATCTCCTCCGTAACGACCTCGGACGGATCGCCGTCCCCGGCGGGGTGGAGGTGTCCCGGCTCTGGCGTGTCGAGCGTTATCCCACCGTGTGGCAGCTGACATCCACGGTGCGCGCGGATCTGCCGGGCTCGGCCGGGCTGGTTGATGTCTTCCGGGCGGCGTTTCCCTCTGGGTCGGTGACGGGCACGCCCAAGGTTTCGGCCATGCGCGAGATCAAGGGTCTGGAGGTGTCCCCGAGGGGTGTGTACTGCGGTGCGGTGGGATGGGTCGCGCCGGGTCGGTCGGCGGGCACCCCGGTCGAGGCACGCTTTGCCGTCGCGATCCGCACCGCCGTCATCGATCGTCGCCGGCACGTCGCTGAGTACGGCACCGGCGGGGGGATCACCTTCGACTCCATCGCCGAGCGGGAATGGGAGGAGGTGCTGGTGAAGGCCCGAGGTCTCGGGACCCCCGGCAGACCGTCCACCGACACAGGCACGGGGTGGGGCTTGATCGAGACGATGCGCGCCGATCCGCCGGTCTCCGACGGAGCGAACGGCGTCATCCACAACCTCCGGCGTCACCTCGATCGGCTGGCGTCATCGGCATTCCACCTCGGCTTCCCTCCGCCAGCCGGAGTGGAAGCCCGGCTGGCAGAAGTGGTCACAGGCCTGGAAGGCACCGCCCGTGTCAGGCTCGTCTGGTGGCTCGACGGCTGGCTCGACGTGACCGCCGCACCGATCGAATCCGAGGAGCCGGACACATGCGTCTGGCTGTGCGTCGACCCCGAGCCTGTGCGGTCGAGTGAGTTGACCCTGTACCACAAGACCACCCGGCGAGACCGCTACGACTCGCGCGCTGCTCGCCACACGGATGCCGACGACGTCGTGCTCGTCAACGAGCGAGGGGAGGCGACAGAGACGACCCGGGCCAACCTCCTGTTCCGGATCGGCTCCCGCTGGTACACGCCCCCAGTTGAGTGCGGGCTCCTGCCCGGTGTCGAGCGGGGAAGGCTGCTCGACACCGGACAGGTGAGTGAGCGGTCGGTGAACATCGCCGGCCTGTCCTGCGCCGACGAGCTGGCCACGGTGAGCTCGTTGCGAGGCCGCCGGCCGGCGCTGCTCGTGGCAGCTTGCCGCTGTCCGCCCCCGTCGGGCTGAGGGGGCAGGGTCGACATCCTGCCCTCGGTGGCCATCGGCGCCCCGGTGGACTCCGACGATCACTGCCGGCGACTGGTTACTCGGCTAGGACCCCGGCGGGAGCTGGCGGACGACTTCCTCCGCGATGGCGAGGGCGGATGTCGCTGCCGGCGACGGGGCGTTGCGGACCGTGACCACCGGGCCGTGGCCGCCGAGCACGAAGTCGTCGACGAGCAAGCCCCCAGGCGTGACCGCCTGCGCCCGGACCCCGGCCGGTGCCGGCACGACATCCTCGTCCCGCAACGCGGGGACGTAGCGGCGCGCCCGCTGCACGTAGGCTCGCTTGGACGCCGACCCCCATAGTTCCTCGATGCCTGTCCTCCAATGACGGCGGGCCAGCCGCCAAAAGGCGCTGTCGGTCGCCATCGATCGGAGGTCGGCGAGAGACACGTCGCTGCGCCGATAGCCTTCGCGTGCCAAGGCGAGCACTGCGTTGGGTCCGATGTCGACGCCCCCGCTCACCCGACGGGTGAAGTGCACCCCGAGAAACGGGTATCTCGGGTCGGGCACCGGATAGATCAAGCCTCGGACGAGATCGGCGCGCTCGGGAAGGATCCGGTAGTACTCACCCCGGAACGGGATGATGGCCGGCGCCGGAACGTCGCCGGCGAGGCGCGCCAGCCGATCGCTCTGCAGGCCGGCGCAGACCACGACCTGGTCGAAGACAGCCTCGCCGGCCGGTGATGCGACCACCATCTCCGAGCCCACGTGTGAGAAGCCCGTGACCCGGAAGCCGAGCCGGACCTCGCCGCCAGCTCCTGTCACCTCGCCGGCGAGCACGCGGGCGACCGCGACGAAGTCGACGATCGCCGTCTCGGGTGAGTGCAGCGCGGCAATGCCGGCGACGTGGGGCTCGATGTCCCGCAATGCGGCGCCGGCGACCCGGCGCAGACCGGGAACGCCGTTGCCCGTCGCACGCCGCTCGAGCTCCGCCAGCCGTCCGAGCTCGGCCGCGGATGATGCCACGACGAGCTTGCCCACGGCTTCGTAGGCGAGGCCATGGCGTTCGCACAGCTGCCGGAGCTGGAGCCGCCCCCTGCGGCAGAGCTCGGCCTTCACCGAGCCCGGCGCGTAGTAGATGCCAGCGTGCACGACGCCGCTGTTGTGGCCAGTCTGGTGACGGCCGACATCGTCTTCCTTCTCGAGGACGGTGACCTGCGAGCCTGGTCGTGCAGTTTGGATCCGGCGAGCGACGGCGAGCCCGACGATCCCTGCACCGACGACGCCGTAACGCTGGCTCACGCCGTCGACAGTACTGAGGTGCGCGGACTGCCCGGTGTGCAGACCCGCTTCGGCGTACGCCTCCGCGAGCGCCTCGCCTTGAGCCATCCTCGGAGCTCGACGCTGGGCGCTGCCATGGATTGCTCCTTGGGTGTCGGCGATGGCGAGCGGCGCTACGGTGGGCGGCGCCGCCGGGGCGCCCGGCGACGGAGAAAGGGAGTCCCGGCAGTGGCAGCCGATCCGTGTTCGGCTGGCGCTTGTAGGCCCGGCGCGCACACCGCCGGCGCGGTGGGGCGCTACTCATCGCCGGGTGCTCGTCAGCGGGGAGCGGCCGGCTCGCTCGGCGCTGCCGTCGGATGGGGGATGGCGGCGGTCTTCGCCGTCCTCGCCGACACGTCCGGCCTGGTGCTGGTGTTCTACCGGATGTGGCTCGGGGCGGCGCTCTTCGCTGTGATGCTGCTCGCATCGGGCCGCCGGCTCCGCTGGCGGACTGTCCTGGTCGCCGCCCCTGGTGGCGTGTTGCTCACGGCCGACATGACGTTCTTCTTCGACTCGATCCGGCTGACGAGCGTCGCGGTCGCCACCGTCATCGGCGCGCTCCAGCCGCTGCTCGTTCTCGCGGTCGCAGGCCCGTTCCTCGGCGAGCGGGTGGGCGTGCGCCGTGCCCTGCTGGCGGCCGTCGCCGTCGGTGGCGTATCGCTCACGGTCGTCGGCGCCGGCGTGCCATCCCACGGCCACTTGCGGGGGGACCTCCTCGCCACCGTATCCCTCGTCGCCTGGTCCGGTTACTTCATTGCTGCCAAGCGGGCCAGCCGCACCTGCGACGCCCTCGAGTACACGACGGGGGCCACAGTCGTGGGCGCCTTCGCCACCTCGCTGATCGTCCTCGCCACAGGCAGCGTGCCGGTGCTGCACCGTTCGGCGTGGGTGTGGGTGGCCTTGCTCACCGTCGTCCCCGGTCTCGCCCACCTGTTGATGAACTGGGCACACCGTCGCATCGACGCCGGCGTCTCGTCCGTGATCGTGTCGATCAACCCGGTGGTGGCGTCGGTAGGGAGTTGGGTCGTCCTCGATCAGCGGCTCACGGCGCTGCAAGTCGTCGGCGGCGCCGTCAGCCTCCTCGCCATCACGCTCGTGGCCAGGGGCAGCGGCACCGGAAAGGCCTTGCAGGGCGCGCCGCAGGGTGGCTCGCTCGACGACCAGGTGCGGCCGGCACCGGGCTGACCCCGTCCGCTACCGACCCCGTCCGTCGCCAACCGATCCCGCCGCGCCCTCATGCACTGGACGCGAGCCATGCCTCCCAGGACTGTGGCGGGCTGCCCTCGACCTGATCGACGAACTGGCCGAGGAACCATCGCCGGAAGGCGAGCACCTCCGGTGGGCTCGCCAGCGTGAGCAGGTACTGCCCGTTACGGCAGTACTCGTCGGCCTCGTCCAGCGCTGTCTCGAGCCGCCGGCAGGCGGCAGCCACGCCAGGGGGGAGGCGATAGGTGAGATCGATCGTCCGCTGGCCGGCGAGGAATGCGCTCTGGAGCTGTTCGGCCTGTTCGGTCGTGATCCCGGCGTAGTCCGCTTCGAGCTCCTCGATCAGCTGCAGCAGGTTGCGCGGCGTGCGTGATTCGATGGCCGCCGCCTCTCCCGCGAGGAGCAGGGTGAACTCCCTGAGCAGGCCATCCGTGTGCTCCTGGGCACGCGACCACACGTCGAGGGGCAGGCCCACGATCCGGATCTCGACGAGTCCGGAGTCGGAAGCCGGCTCGGTCACGCTGCCGCCAACTCGGCCCGGGAGCGTGGCCCTTCTCCGGGATCCTCGCCGGCGAGTGGTGTCGCATCGACTCGGGCGTCGGCGGGCTCCTTGCCGTGGCGGCGGCTCGGGGCCGCTCGCAGCAGCGCCCAGACGGCCTTGCCCCTGCCATCCATGTCGACGCCCCAGGACGCCGCCAGTGACCCCACGAGGGCGAGCCCCCGTCCGGTGGTCGCCTCGGCGCTGTGCGACTTCATCGCCGGCCGGCGTAGGGAGCGGTCGGAGACCGCCAGGCGCAACGCGCCGTCGCCTTCCAGCGTCAGCTGGACCTTGAAGGAGGTGCGGGCATGGATCACGCTGTTGGTGGCCAACTCGCTCAGCACCTGCACGGCCGGGTCGATGAGGCCTTCGGCGCCCCACACGGTCAACGTATTGCGCAGGAAGCGACGGGCCACAGCGACGCTCGCCGGCTCGCCGGTGAAGCTCTGCTCGACGCTGGGCACAGTCACGGAGCGTAGTCCTCGGCCGGCCGCGAATCGGGCGAAGGGTGCCCGCCGGTCATGGCGTCGCCCGGGCGACGAGCAGCGCGACGTCGTCCTCTCGGCCGTCCGCCGTCCGCCGTCCGCCCCGAGCCTGCCAGCAGCTCGTCGGCGAGTGCCCCGACGTCGCGGTCGGGGGCGGCGCAGCCGAGGATGGCCACGAGGCGCTCGATGCCATCGGAGACGCTCGCCGTCCGGCTCTCCACCAGCCCGTCGGTGTACGCCACGGCGACGTGGACCGGCCGAGAAGTCGACCAGTGTCTCGTCGTACCCGCCGAGTCCGAGGCCGAGCGGCGGCCCGGGCGTCGTCCACACGACGCGCACTTCTCCCTCCGCTGGGCGCACGACGAGCGGCAGGTGCCCGGCGGAGGAGACCCGGAGGGTGGCGCTCGGGCGGTCCACCAGGGCATAGAGGGCGGTGGCGAACGGGTGGAGGTCGGCACCGTCGCCCCACTCCTGCTCGATGGCCTCCGCGAGGTGGAGGTCGAGCAGACCGAGGATCTCCGCCGGCGGCAGGTGGGCGTGGCCCGCCGCTCGCATTGTGACCCGGGCTTGGCCCATCAGGGCGGCGGCACCGATGCCGTGCCCGGAGATGTCCCCGATCCCGAGGCCGACCCGGCCGCCCCCGAGGTCGAGGACGTCCCACCAGTCTCCGCCGACCGGGTTGTCCCGGCCACCCGGCACGTAGCGGGCAGCGACCGCCAGGCCGGAGGGCTGCGGCGGTCGGGCGGGGAGCAGGGCCCGCTGCAGCTGCTCCGCCACCCGCCGGCTCCGCTCCCGGGCCCGAACCTCGGAGATCGCCGCCCCGGCCCTCGCCGTCAGATCCTCTCGAGGGACGTGGCTCCCAGGGCGCCGAAGCTGCCCTGGTCTCGCGCCGCCACGGGCGGCACAGTAGTCAACACCGGGCTGGCCCGGATGGGCCGGGCCAGCGCCAGTGCGTCCCGGCGCTGGAGCACGCTGTTACCGCCTCAGTGCGCAGCAGCTCCCGGGTTGGCGCCGCGCTGGCCGGCGGGGGCGAAGTCCTTGGACCGGATCAGCACCAGGGCCAGCGCTGCGGACACGAAGCTGATGATGGCGGCGACGAGCAGGATCTCGTCGAGGCCGCTCGTGAAGCTCCCGCGCAGCACCAGCTCGAGGAGTCCGCGCTGACGGCCGGGCACGCCCCGTACCAACCGCCCGACGTTGCCGCTCTCGAGGCCGGCGGAGATGGCACCGGCGCTACTGGACAGCGGCGTCCCGCTCGTGCGGGCGGTCACCGCCTGGGTGAGGTGGTTGCTGAAGAGCGTGCCGAGCAGGGCGATACCTGTGGCGATGCCGACCTGGCGGAACGTGGAGTTGATCCCCGACGCCATCCCGGCTCGCTGCGGCTGTACGACGCCGACGGCCGTCGAAGCGAGGGGTGGGTTGACGAACCCGGCGCCGATGCCGGCTGCCACCAGGCCCGGGATCAGGTGGGCCCATCCGGAGTGGGCGTCGAGGCCGCGCATCAGCAGGAGAGCGACGCCGATCAGGGCGAGACCGGGCCCGATGAGGAAGCGGACGGGGACCTTGGAGCTCAACCGGCCCGCCAGCCAGCTGACGGCCAGGACCCCGCCGGAGAGGGCGAGGAGGCGCAGGCCGGTCTGAAAGGCGCTGAAGCGGAGGACGTCCTGCAGGTACAGCACGAGGTAGAGCAGCACCGACCAGACGCCCGCCGAGAGCCCGAAGGCGGCGATCGCCCCGCCCGAGAACGTCGGGAGCCTGAACAGCGCCAGGTCGAACATCGGGTGCTCGCCATGCATCTCCGTTGCCAGGAAGGCGGCGAGCAGCACACCCGCAGCGGCGAGGAAGGCAATGGCCCGGGTTGCCCCAAACCCGATCGAGCCGGACTCGATGAGCCCGTAGATCAGGCAGGCGAGGGCGACGGTGAACAGCCCGAAGCCGAGCCAGTCGGGCCGGCGGGCGTGGGGGTCGCGCGACTCGATCACGCGCGTCACGCTGAGCACGACGGCGACGACCCCCACCGGCAGGTTGACGAAGAAGATGTATCGCCACGACAGCCCGGATACGAGGGCGCCCCCGGCGATGGGGCCGATCGCCACGGCCACTCCCGTGACCGCCCCCCACACGCCGAATGCGACACCGCGGTCCCGGCCATGGAACGTGTTGGCGAGGAGGGCCAGGGAGACCGAGAACATGATCGCCCCTCCCACGCCCTGGGCACCTCGGGACAGTTCGAGCATGAGCGGGGACTGCGCCGCACCGCAGGCGACCGATGCCGCCGTGAAGGTCACGAGGCCGATCACCCACAGCAGGCGCCGGCCGAACATGTCCGCCAGCGACCCGGCGGTCAGCAGCAGGGCGGCGAGGGTGAGGGCGTACGCGTCCACGACCCACTGGAGGTCGGCGAAGCTCGAGTGCAGCGCCCTCTGGATGGCAGGCAGCGCCACGTTGACGATCGTGATGTCGAGCAGGAGCATGAACGTGCCCAAGCAGACGGCAGCCAGCGTCCACCACTTCGGATCGGTGCCGCTCATCACGCCGGGAGCGGGTGAAGCGCCGGTCCGGATACCTGCCTCCGTTGCCATACCAGGACGATATCCATTTGTGTACGCTTGTACACAAATGGTGATCGACTTTCTCGCCGGCGCCCACCGCGACCCCGCCCGCACCCGCGAGCGTATCCTCGAGGCGGCCCGGCGGTCGTTCACCCGCCATGGTTACGGCGGGACGACGGTGCGGGGCGTGGCACTGGAGGCCGGGGTGGCACCCAACCTCATCACCCGGTACTTCGGTGGCAAGGCGGGCCTCTTCCGGGCGGCGACCGCCGGTGGGCTCCAGGTGCGCGCCGTCCTGGCCGGCCCGTACTCCGAGCTCGGGGCACGCATCGCCGCCAAGGTCGTCGCGCAGTGGGAGGGCGCCGCCTCGCAGGAGCCGCTGCTGATGATGCTTCGGTCGGCGGGGAGCTCGGACGAAGCCGCTAACGCCCTCGGGCAGTTCTTCGACGAGCAGGCGGCCCGGCCACTGGCCGCGCACGTGGCGGCCGAGCTCGGGTGCAGCCGATCGGCGGCGCGGGACCGGGTTGCGGCGGTCGGCGTCCTCATCCTCGGCGTGGTGACGACCCGCTATGTCATGCGCACCGGCCCGCTGGCGAGTGCCGACACCCGATCCCTCGAGGCATGGTTGGCCGACAGGCTGCAGCGCCTGCTCGACGATCCTGCTCCGCCGGCACTGCGTCCCGAACGCCGCCACGGTGGGGGCCACGCCGAAAGTCGCAGCCGTCCGGCTGGCGACGGCTGCAGCGAAGTGCCGGTCAGCTCGACACGGTGCCTCCTTCCGCCCCAGCGTCGTCCACCCGGTTGACACCACATGAGCGGAAGGTAGCCCTGGGGGGTCGGTTACCGTCAGGGGTCGCCGATGCAGGACTTCAACGACACCTCGACGCCCGGGTCCAGGCGCTCGGCAAGATCCTCGGTCAGGCGAAGCTGCCCCGTTCCTCGGCGATCGTGTTGCCGCCGTCGACGACCAGGACCTGCCCGGTGACGTAGCCCGCCTCCCGGCTCGCCAGGAACGCAACCAGCCCGGCGACTTCCTCCGGGGTCCCGGAGCGGCCGACGGGCGTGGCCTTGCCCATCTCGTCCTCGCGCACCGACGTCTCGGTGTGTATCCACCCGGGGGCGACGGCGTTGACGGTGACGCCGTGGCGGGCGAGCTCGACGGCGGCGGCGCGGGTCAGCCCCACCATGCCCCCCTTGGCGGCGTGGTAGGCCACCTCGCCGGGATAGGCGGCGACAGGCCCGGACACCGACGACACGTTGACGACGCGCCCCCAGCCGGAGTGGGTCATGCCGGCGACGGCCGCGGAGGTGACGAGGAACGCTGACGTCAGGTTGCGACCGATGGCGGCGTCCCAGTCCCCGACCGGCAGCTCGCCGATGCCGCCGACGACGGCGGGAGCGGTGAGGGAGGTCATGCCGGCGTTGTTCACGAGGATGTCGAGCCCGCCCATCGCCGCCGTCGCACCGGCGACCAGCCGCTCGACCTGGGCCGGATCGGTGAGGTCGGCCGGCTCCGCCCAGGCGTCGATGCCCTCGGCGGTCAGCTCGTCCCGGCGCTGCTCGATCCGGCGGGTCGTCGAGGTGATGGCGAGGCGCGCCCCGAGCCGTCCGAGCAGCTGAGCGCAGGCGAAGCCGATGCCGGCGGCGCTGCCGGCTCCGGTCACCAACGCGCTGTGGCCGGTGAGGTCGAAGGGGCGGTCGGGAGGCCAGGACGGTCGAGCGGGCGGTTTGGACGGTCGGGCGGGAGGGTTGGTGGTCACGGGTGGCGACGGTAGCGTCGGCCGACCACGATGCGTGGTGAGGAAGCGGCCGGGGCGGAGGTGCCGTGGTGGGGGGGGGCTCCCGTCGACGGCCCGGGTCGGTCTACGCCGGCCCCATGGCTCCGCCGGCCTTGCCGGCGGAGGCCTTGACCGCCCGGGCGCGGCCGAGGGTGACGGTGGTGACCGCCACTCCGATGCCGAGCCAGATGAGAGAGAGGTACGGCGCCCAGATCGTCGGGGCGGTGACCTTGTAGATCGAGCCGAAGATGGCCCCCGCCGTGATGAGGATCCCGACGACGGCCGCGACCTGTAGGACGGCGTTGCCCCTCGCAAGGCGGCGCAACGCCCCGGCGCACATGACGAGGTAGACGACCACCATCGAGAAGGCCCCGAACGTCGAGCCCCACGCGAACAGGGCGAAGTAGTGCGGTTGGCCCGGCAGGGCGTACAGGCCCGTCCAGAACTGGTCGATGACCACGGCGACGACCGAGAAGGCGGTGAGCACGCCGATGGCGACAACGGGTGTGCCCCGCCGGGGAGCGACCCGGGCGAGGGGGGCCGGGATGCGCCGGTCCCGGGCCATGGCGAAGATGCCGCGCGACGACGAGACGAAGATCCCCATGTTGACCGCGAGCATGTCGAACAGCACGACCAGCTCGAGGAGCCGGTCGATCCAAACGCCGCCGTAGCCGCCGGCGTGGGCGGGTGCGCCGAGGGCGAACACGGGCGCGCCCGCCGCCGCCGTGATCGCCTTCATGTCGAAGTGGAAGCCGGCGATCTCGACGTAGGTGGCGAGCACGAAGTAGCCGAGGGCGAGGGCGGCGGTGAACATCACAGCGATGGGGATCTCCCGCTTGGGGTTGGGTGTCTCCTCGGCGAGGTTGGCCGCCGTCTCGAAACCGACGAACAGCAGGACCCCGTAGAGCACGCCGAGGAAGATGCCCTTCCAACCGTCGGATGCGGCGCCCGGGTTGAATGCCCTGGCGCTGTTGGCACCGCCGAGCTTCACGATCACGTAGATGAAGAAGATCGTGAGCACGGTGAGCGAGATCAGGGCGAGGGCGAGTTGGAAGCGCGTCGACACCTGGACCCCGAGATAGGCGATGAGGGTGAGGGCGGCTATCACGACGAGGGTCCAGGCCCACGGCGGCATCGTGGCCGCCCCGAACTCGGATTTGATCGTGCTCTGGATGTAGCCGCCGATGAGCAGCGAAAGCCCGGCGCCGAGGACCATGACGCCGCCGTAGTAGAGCCAGCCGGCGGCCGACCCGGCCCGCTCGCCGAACCCCTCGGTCACGTAGTCGTAGAGCGAGCCGGCGGCGTGGATCCTGCGGGCGTACTGGGCGATGACCCAGCCGAGGCCGAAGATGCCGACCGCCGCGATGATCACCGAGATCGGCGACGCCAGCCCGCCGCCCTGACCGGTGGCGCTCCCGATCCCGATCACGAGGGGGATGACGAACGCTGAGGAGAACACCGGCCCCATGAACCCGACCGACTGAGCGACCACGTCGTGCAGCCTGAGCCGCTTGACGCCGAGGGCCTCATGGGTCGGGTGGAGCCCCTCGGCACCGCCCGTGCTGTCTTCTGTCTGCATGGCCTTCCCCCCTGGATCGTTTGGGCCCGAACATTATGTGGCCCGTCCCCTGCCCGCAAGGGACGGACCGCTCAGCTGCGGGGGCTGATGCGGAAGTCGAAGGCGACCGCTCCGGGATCGACGGCGGTCAGACCGCCGTCGACGGCGAGGACGGCTCCGGTGACGTAGCTCGCCGCCGGCGACAGGAGCCATGCCACCGCCTCGGCGACCTCGGGCGCCGTCGCCGGGCGCCGGAGCGGGACGAGCTGGGTGGCGTGGGCGTAGGCTCGTTCCCGCCCGTCCCGGTCGAGGGCGGCGAGGTCGTCCATCTCCCGGTCCGCCATCTCGCTGCGCGTCCATCCGGGGCAGATCACGTTGGCCCGCAGCCCGGCGTGGGCGTGGTCGACGGCGAGGCAGCGGCCGAGCGCCACGAGCCCCGCCTTGGACACCGAGTACGCCACGCTGGCGCGCGGCGAGCGGACGGCGGCGACGGACGACACGAGCACCACGCTGCCGCGGGCATCCAGCAGGGGGGCGAGAGCGGCGCGCACGGCAAGGTACGCGCCGGTGAGGTTGACGTCGATGACCTCCCGCCACGTGGCCGGCTCCATCGTCTCGACCGTCCCGCCGCCGGACACGCCGTGGTTGACTACGAGGTCATCGAGGCTCCCGAAGCGCTCGACGGTGGTGTCGACAACGGCGGTGATCGACTGGGGGTCGGCGACGTCGGCTACGACGGGAACGGCGCCGCACGACCCGGCCACCTGCTCGAGGGTCTCGTGCCGGCGGCCGCAGATTACGACCTCGTGGCCGAGTGTGCGCAGCCGTCGCGCGGTGGCCGCGCCGATGCCCGACCCGCCGCCGGTCACGAGGTGGACGCTCACAGCGCCGACACCTTCTCGATCACCTCGGTGCACCACTCCGGGAAGCGTTCCAGCTCGTCGACGAACTGGGAGGGCTTGATGCAGATGGTCGCAAACCCACGGGCCTGCTGCGCCGGGATGGCCGACAGGGCCTGGTCGAGGTCGGCGACGGCATCGGGGCCGGGGAAGTGGCCCCGGGTGCCGCCGACGTACTCGTACCCACCGGGGTCGCGACCGGCGGCTTCCAGAGCCGACCGCAACCGGGCGAGGTCGTCGTCGCTGGCCGGGCCGAGCGGGTTGAAGCCGGCGCCCCAACGCACCAGCCGGCGCAGCATGGCGTCGTGCAGCCCCCGCCCTCCGAACCACAATTCCGGGCCGCCCTGCCGCAGCGGCTTGGGCTCCAGCCACACGCCGCCGAAGCGGTAGTGCTCGCCCTGGTGGGCGAACGGGGAACCTTTCCAGGCTGCTGCCACACCTCGAGCTGCTCGTCGAGGATCGACCCACGACGCCCAAAGGGCACTCCGATCGCGTCGTACTCGTCGCGGTGCCAGCTCACAGTGGGCTGCACGACCAGCCTGCCGCCGCTCAGCGCGTCGAGCGTGGCCAACTCCTTTGCGCTCGTCAGCGGGTGGCGGAGGGGGGTGATGAGGGCGCTTGCCACGAGGCGCAGCCGGCTGGTGCGGGCGGCGACGGCCGCCAGCAGTGGGAGCGGTGCTGGCCACGGCGTCGCCGGGTCCTGGTTGCCTGGCAGGGCGTAGTCCCGGGGGTTGGCCGGCCTGCCGGCCTCGTCGGCGGACGGTCCGAGCACCACGTGCTCGCTGACCATCACGGCGTCGAAACCGGCCGACTCCGCTGTGGCCGCCATGTCGACAAGGTCGGCGAGCGCCGGCACCGGAACCATCGTCCAGTTCTCGCTGAGGATGAGCACCATCCTCGGAGCGCTCACGGGATGAGGGTCTCGCCGCCGGCGAACGTGGTCCCGACGGACCGCCAGTAGCCGCCGAGGATCTCATGAGGCGCCAGGGCGGTCAGCTCCTCGACGGGGGAGTCGTGCAGCTCGACGTCGGCCGTGCCCGCCCACGCCTGGCCGAGCTCGACATCCCGACCCCGCATGGTGACCACGTCGGCGAGCGCGTCCTTGCCGTCGCACTCGATGCGCGGCACGAATCGGTGGTGGATCATCGGGTGCCCGTTGACGAAGCCGTTCCCCTCGGAAGGACCGGTGAGCGTGACCCTCACGTCGGCCAGCCGGCGGTCGTAGGCGGCGAGCGTGGCGGCGAAGCGACCGCCGGGCTCGAGTCGCGGCCCGGCCCGGCCGACGGTGACAGGCCGCGTCTGGTGGATCGATCCGAACTTCTTCGGGTAGCCCTGCAGGTGGCCGCGGGCAAGGGCGAAGTCCTTGTCGACCCAGATGTAGGCGCAGCGCGACCACACCCGGTCGTCCCACCGGCAGCGCACGACGACGAAAGCCTCCTTGTACTGCAAGCGGATCGGGTCGTCGAGCTCGGCGAGGTCGTCGCCGCAGGACTGCCAGTCGGCGAAGACGAGGGCCACGGCGCCCGGGTCCTCGTCGTCGTGGACAGGTTGGAGGGGGTCGGGGAGGAGGCGTTGCACGGCGTCCGGGTCGGTCCGCCACTCGACGGTGAGCAGGTCCCCGGAGTAGTGCCACGGGGGCGGAGGGAGCAGCGACGCCTTCCCGGTGGCAGTGCGGGGGAAGAGGAACCCCTTCACCTCGCTCACGCCGACCAGCCGCCCCGGGGACGGTCGAACCACACGTGGACCTGCGCCGTGCCGATGGAGTTCTCGTAGTCGCTGAACGGCCGGCCGACTGCGTGGCAGTCTCGCCCCCCGATGGCCCCGACCGTCATCAGGTAGTGGCCGAAGCGGCCCTCCGGCTTGTAGGCGGCGTACTCCGGCATGCCGTCGATCACGCTGGCATGGTCACCACGTGCCCACGCGTCGAGGACACTGCGGTCGGCGGCGGCCGCCTCCTGGGTGTAGAGGTGCACAGGGTCGGACGCCTCGTGCTTGCGGAGCTCGCGCAGCGACCAGAACGTGTGGCTCATCGCCCCGGACGCCAGCAGCACGACGCGGCGGTCGAGCTTCTCGACGGCCCGGCCGACGCAGGCACCGACGGTGAGGAAGTCGACCGGCTCACCGGTCTGGCACACGCTCATCGACACCCACCGCTCGTCGCCCTGCAGGAAGCCGAGCAGGTTCACGGTCGCGTACCGGATCGGCAGGTACGGGTCGTCGATGGCGGTGATCCAGCACTGCTCGACACCTTCGGCCTCGGCGGCGATGGCTTTCGCCAGCTCGGGGTCGCCCGGGAAGTCGTACGGCACCGCCGACATGCCGCGGGGGAGCTCCTCGCTGGTGAAGTACCCCTGGCGGCGATCCTGGGAGGAGACCACGAACTCGACGGTCGTGAACCAGTGAGTGTCGAAGACGATCACGGTGTCCGGCTGCAGCACGTCGAACACCTCTCGCCGCAGGCGCTGCAAGCCGGGTACGAGGCTGATCTCCCTGCCCTCGTTGAGCTCCCGGCGGCTCTCCTCCGGGAGCACGATGGTCGGGACGTGGGCGACGAGCCCTGCGCCGACGATCTCACCCATTGCCGTCTCCTCCTTCGGTCGAACCCTCGAGGATCTGCAACGTCTTCAGGTCGCTGCAGAAGTCCAGTGCATAGTCACCGCCCTCGCGGCCGATCCCGCTGATCCCGACCCCGCCAAACGGTGCCGTCAGGTCCCGCACCAGGAATGTGTTCACCCACACGGTGCCGGCCCGGACGGCCCGGCCGACGCGTTGGGCCCGTTCCTCGCTCCTCGTGAAGATGATGGCTGACAGGCCGTAGGCGGTGGAGTTGGCCAGCGACACCGCTTCTTCCTCGTCGGCGAAGGCCTGCAGCGTGAGCACCGGACCGAACACCTCCCGCTGCACGATCTCGCTGTCGTTGGACAGAGGCTCGACGAGCGTCGGCTCGTACCACAGACCACCCTCCTTCCAGACCTTGCCGCCGCGCACGACGCGGTCGCCGTTGTCCCGGGCCCGCTGCACGAAGCCGGCGACGCGCCGCAGGTGGTCGGGGTGGATGAGCGGCGAGACGGTCGTCGCCGGGTCACGGCTGTCGCCGAGCACGTGGCGGCCGGTCTGCTCCTGGAAGCGAGCCACGAACTCGTCACGGGCTTCCGCTTGCACGAGCAGGCGGGTACCGGCGAGGCAGACCTGGCCGGCGTCGTCGTACATGACGGCGGCCTTGGCGGCGGCGGCGTCGAGGTCGGCATCGTCGAACACCAGCAGGGGGCCCTTGCCTCCGAGCTCCCCGGTGAACGGCACCAGGTTGGCGGCAGCCGCCCGGGCGATGGCCCGGCCGGTCTCGGGGGAACCGGTGAAGCTGATGCGGCGCACTCGCGGGTCGCCGACCAGGGCGGCGCCGACCTCCTCGCCGATCCCCTGCACGACGTTGAAGACCCCCGGGGGCAGCCCGGCGGCGTCAGCCAGGTCGGCGAGCAGGGAGCAGGAGAGCGGGGACCATTCGGCCGGTTTCAGGATCACCGGGTTGCCGGCGGCGAGGGCGGGAGCGCACTTCCATGTCGACAACATGAACGGCGCATTCCATGGAGTGATGACCACCGTCGGTCCGGCAGGCATTCGAATGACACGGTTGCGCGTCCCGTTCGACGACCAGACCCGTTCCTCGTGTGCCTCGGCGAGATCCGCGTAGGCCCGGAAGTTGCGCGCTCCCCGCGACAGGACCCGTAGCCGCAGGCTCTCCTCGAGCATGGCCATGTCCGCGCACTCGACCTTGGCGAGCTCGGGCACGGCCTCGTCGATGAGATCGGCGAGCCGGCGAAGCAGCTCCCCACGGCCGGCGGTCCCGAGCTCGGCCCAGCCGGCGGCGGCGTCGAGCGCAGCCGCCACCGCCAGCTCGGCGACCCTGGCGTCCCCCCGTGAGACGTCGGCCAGCTTCCAGTTCCAGTCGAGCGGAGAGCGGTCCTCGAACGTCGCCTCGGACGCCACCCGCCGCCCGCCGATGTAATGGTCCACGGAGACGGCCACGCCCCGCACGTCGGCGCGGGGGTGCTCGGCCGTGCCGCCGGCGGTGCTGTCCGTGGGAGTGGTGCTGTCCGTGGGAGTGGTGCTCATCGCTCGAACCTCGGGCGCACCTTTGGGTACGGCAGCACATCGCGTGGGGTCGGCTCGGGCCGGCGCGTCCCGCGCGGCGGCCAGTCGCCTCCCTCAGCGGTCGAGCGCACCTCGTCGGTGTCGGTGGGCTGGGCGCCGATCTCCCCGCTCACGGGGAGCGGCCCGGCGACCACGTGGTTGGTGAGCGCTCCCAGCCCTTCCACCTCGACGGTCACGATGTCGCCCGGCCCCACTGGCCGCGACATCGCCGGCGTCCCGGAGAGGATCACGTCGCCGGGCACCAGGGTGATCAGCCGGGCGATGTCGGCGACGAGGTAGTGCATGTCCCACGCCATCTCGTCGGTGCTGCCGTCCTGGCGCACCTCCCCGTTGACGAGGGTGCGGATCCGCTTGCCATGCCAGTCCCAGCCTCGGACCAGGCCCGGCCCGAGGGGGCAGAGCGTGTCGGCACCCTTGACCCTCAGCATGGACCCGGCGTCGGTGTCCCGGAAGTCGTGCAGCCCCAAGTCGTTGGCGATCGTGTAGCCGGCGATGTGGTCGGCCGCGTCGTCGTAGCCGACGTTGCGGCACGACCGTCCGATGACGATGGCCACCTCACCCTCGTAGTTGAGCCACCGGCAGTTGGCGGGCCGGACAACGGCACCGCCGTGGGCATTGAGGGAGGACACCGGCTTGTGGAAGTAGGTGGGCGCCGGCGGCAGGGTGCCGCCGAACTCGCGCACCCGGGAGATGTGGTTGAGATGGCAGCAGACGATCTTGGTCGGTTCGACCGGCGGAAGGTGGGTGGCATCGGCGGCGGGAAGCCGCCGGCCGTCGGGTGCGCACAGCTCGTCGCCGTCGACGGCCACCTCGACCACGGCACCATCGAGGAGGATCCGGCGGGTCTCGGTCGTCACGGCTCCTCCCTACCCTCCCGGCCGCTCCCCGGCGCCCGCGGATCGTTGGGGAACGAACGATAGGACGCCGGCGGCGCCGTGGCAAGGATGGCGGGCCGCTCCGCAGCCTCGCTCGGCCCTACCATCGCCCCGATGACCACCCGCCGATTGGGCAGTGCCGAGGAGGACCAGCTCACCCGCGCCGAGCGCGACATCGGGGCTCGCCTCGGTGAGCGCCCGTTTGACTTCCGGGCCATGGCGGCGATCTCGAACATCTACCGGGCCGCCACCAGCGTCCGCAACCACATGGAGCAGCGGGTACTGGCCGGCTACGGCCTCTCCTGGTCGGCGTTCACGGTCATGTGGGTCCTCTGGATCTGGGGGGAGCAGGAGACCGGGCAGGTGGCAGCGGAGACCGGTACGACCAAGGGGACGCTCACGGGCGTGCTCAAGACGCTGGAGGGCCGGCGGCTGGTCCTGCGGTCGGCCCACCCTGACGACGGCCGCCGCGTCCTCGTCCGGCTGTCACCGCGGGGCCTGGCCGTCATCGAAGAGGTGTTCCCCCTCTTCAACGCGCAGGAGACCTTCGCGGCGTCGGCGCTCGAGCCCGGCGAGCAGGAGCAGCTCGCCCATCTGTTGCGCAAGCTCAACGCCCGCCTCGACGCCCCCAACGGCGACGGCGTTGACACCGGGGTGGAGGCGCCGTACGTTCGGGGCCGAACGATCATGGGCCCGCGCGCCGTCTGACGATGCGCGCCGTGTGACGGGAGGGTGATGAGCGAGAGCTACGAGCGGATCCGGGTGGTATGGCCGGACCATCTCGGTCTGGCGCGCGGGAAGTACGTGCCCGCGTCGCACCTGGGCCGCGTCGCCCGCCACTGCACGGGCACCTGGGCGCTCGGGTTCGACAGGCAGATGACGCCCGGGACGCCGGGCTCGTTCTTCTTCGAGGGCCTCCCCGACATGGAGGCCCTCTTCCTCCCCGACGCCATCCGGCCCGGCTGGGAGCTCCGCACCGGTGTGGTCGTGGCCGACCTCGAGCGTCACGGCGAGCCGGTCGCCGTCGCACCCCGCAGCGCGCTGCGCCGGGCGGTGGCCGACTGGGCCGATCTCGGGTACGTACCCGAGATCGGTGTCGAGCTGGAGGCCTACCTGATGGAGCCCGACCCGGCTTCACCCGGTGGGTGGCGACCGATCTCGACACCAGGCGCCTTCGTCTACGGCACCGGGCCGGCCGTCGACCCCCACGGGCTCGTCGACGAGCTGTGGGAGGCGGCCGAGCGCATCGGCATCGAGATCGAGGCCATGAACAGCGAGTACGAGGAGTCGCAGTTCGAGTTCACCCTCGGGCACGCGGACGCCTTGGAGGCCGCCGACCGGACGTTCCTGTTCAAGCAGATGGCGCGCGAGCTGGCCGCCCGGCGGGGATACCTGTGGACGTTCATCGGCAAGCCGGTCACCCAGCGGGGTGGCAGCGGGCTGCACGTCAACCTGAGCTTCACGGGCCCGGACCGGCGCAACGCCGTCAACGACCCGGACGGCCCGGACGGCATCTCCCCTCTCGCCCGCCAGGCCACCGCCGGCATGCTGGCTCACCACCGGGGCCTCACCGGGCTGTGCGCTCCCACCGTCAACGCCTACCGGCGGTTGCGGCCCGGTCAGCTCGCCGGCTACTGGGCCAACTGGGGCTTCGACCATCGAGGGGTCACCGTGCGCATCCCGCCCGAACGCGGCGTCGCCGCCCGCCTCGAGCACCGCTTGTCGGACGGGGCCGCGCCCGTGCACACTGCCGTGGCAGCGGTCCTGCAGGCCGCCCGGCTCGGCGTCGTCGACAAGCTCGAGCTCGGGCCCCCCGAGTCAGGGGACGGCTTCGACAACGTCGACGCCACGGTCGCCTCACCGGCATCACTCGGGGAGGCCCTGGAAGCCCTCGAGGCGGACGGCGCCCTCTGCGACGCCGTCGGCAAGGAGCTCGTGCAGCAGCACCTCGCCGTGAAGCGCGCCGAGTGGGACCGCTACTGCGCGAGCACGACCGACTGGGAGCTGCGCGAGTACCTGCCGTTCCTCTGAGCGGGCGGGGCCGGTTGGTGAGCGGGGCCGGTTGGTGAGCGGGGCCGGTTGGGCGGGAGGAGGTCGGTGCGTTCAGGCCGCCCTTTCGCCCTGAATCCCCCGAGGTCCATCGAATGCACCGACCTCCTGCGGTGTCGGCTCCGCATCTGGCAGCGCACACGCCGGCCACGCCGGCCCCGCCGGCCACGCCGGCCACGCCGGCCA
>JAJZJY010000446.1 GCA_021809885.1 Actinomycetes bacterium | reverse complement strand
GCGCCTGCACGACCAGCTGGGAACGAACGGACTAGGTGCCAGAGCCGTCGACCGCGTCTCTCGCCGTCAGAAGTGCCGGTCACCGGACCCGGAGCGGCTGATCAACGCCAGCTGACGACCACCCACGTCGCCTGCGCAGAACGCCGATTCGGTTTGAAGCTGTTGCCGGACAGCCAGAATGATCACGGAAACGACGTTCTACGTGATCATGGAGGGTGGCTAACGACCGAACGACCGAAGCCGGCAAGGCGAGAAACCAAGGCGCGGACAGGCCCGGCAGCAGAACTGCCGGGCGGAACTTCATGGTCGGGGCCGCGCGGGATCAGACCACCGGCGGTGTCAAGGGCCTCGCTGCGCTCGGTCCCTACGGGACGGCCTGGCGGCCGCCCTGGACCCCGCCTCGTCGGCGAGGAGCCGGGCAAGCCAGCAACCCCCCGGTGAGGGCCACCACCGCCTCCCAGGCCGGGCGGGGACCAAGGTGACGTGCTGCGCCACCGGCGGCGAGCCCGACGGCCTCGAGAGCGTCAGCGAGAGGCGACCCGGCCGGTTCGATCGGCCCGGCAGAGGCGTCGAGGGCGTGGATCCACCAGGTGGCAGCCGTGCGCAGCGACTCTGCCCGAGCGTCCAGGCGCCGCAGCCATCTACGCACCGTGGAGACAGGGCGATCGAGCTCGGCGGCGATCCGCCGATGACCGGCCCCGGCGACTTTGGCCGACCAGGCGGCTCCTATGACCTCGGCGGCATCGCGGTGACGCGCCACGGTCGACGCCGGCTCGAGGACGTGGGTCGCCCCACACGCCGGGCACGCCGATCGCCGGGGCCGCAGCCGACGAACGCCGCCCAAGGTTCGCAACTCGCGCTCTGAGGCGAAGCCCCACGGCACGAGCGGACCACCACAACCGGGACAGGCCAGTCGCCCTGCCCCCAAGTCCCGCTCGACGGCCTCGGGATCGTCGATGACCACCAGCATCCCAGCGCTCTCCTCGCACCTCAGAAGTGTCGCGTCTGGCCTCTCGAAGCGGAAGGGGCCAACTCGTGTTGGGCATCCTCCCCGCCCGTCGAGCGCCCCCGCAAGCAGCCCACCCGCTCCACGGTCACCGTCGATGTCGCCAGACACCACGTTGGCGTTCAAAACGAGTGGCGCTCAACAGAAGCGATCGCCGCCGGATACACAAGGTCGGCGAGTGCAGATCGCCCAGTTTCGGGCGCGAACGGTCCTGGTGTGGCTCGGCCCGAGGCAATGGTTGACCGGTTCCGGCGACATGGGCGTCCACCGTCACGGTGTCCCATGGCGACCGTCACAGGACCGCATCTCGCGTCGTATACGCCACTAGTGCTACTCTGACTAGCGTATGGAGAAGTGGAAGGTCGATCGCGGGGATCCGGCGTCGCTGCACGACCAGGTGCTCGGAGAGATCCGCCGAGCGATCGCCGATGGTGAGGTGACGCCCGGCGAGCGGTTGCCGCCGGCACGGGACCTGGCCGCGGTACTGGGAGTGAACACCAACACGGTGCTGAAGGCGTTGCGCCAGTTGCGTGACGAGGGGGTGCTGCAGTTCGGCCGGGGCCGAGGTGTGGTGGTAGCCGGTGGTGCGCCAGGGCGCTCGGCGGTGCTGGCCCAAGCACGTGAGCTGGTCCGCTTCGCTCGGCGGCATGGGTACCGACCCGAGGAGCTGGCTCGGATCATCGAGGCGATGCGGTGAAGACCCCCCTGGGTGGGCCGAGCACGCAGCCCAGCGTCGCAGAGGGCTCTCTGCCCCCCACGGCCACTGGGGCCGTGGATGCCGAAGCGCTGATCGATGAAGCACGCCGCCGCCAACGCAAACGCCGCCTGGTCGTCGCGTCGGCCATCCTCGTCGTTGCCCTAGCCGCCCTGGCCGCCCTGGGTCTGCACTTGGCTGCCTCACCTGGACGTTCTCGGCCGCCGGCGAGGCCGGCTGGCCCCGTGTCCGGCGGACCCCCTGTCCAGACGCAGAACGCGGTGGTGCCTGTGGAGCCGGGGCCGCTCGCTATCACCGGAGCAGGCCAGCTGCTCGTCGCCGACGAGGCACGCAACGAGATCCTGCGGCGTACCACCACCGGTTCGTTCGTCGTCGTCGCAGGAAACGGCCACAGCGGGTTCTCCGGCGATGGCGGGCCGGCAACCCGAGCCGAGCTCGACCATCCCCAAGGGATGGCAGTGGCTCCGAACGGGACGATTTACGTCGCCGACAGCGGCAACAACCGGGTCCGCGCCGTCCTCCCCGACGGCACCATCACCACCGTCGTCGGCGACGGCCGCCAGCCAGCAGGTCCCCAGGGGACGCCGACCGATGGTTTGCCGGCCACCAGCACCGGGGTCGGCCAGGTATGGGCAGTGGCACTTGGCCCGCACGGCTCGCTGTACGTCGCCGCGTCGAACGCGGTGGTGAAACTCGAGCCCAACGGCACGTTGAGCGTCGTGCTCGACGCCGCCAACCTCGACGGTTTCGACCCGAAGTTCCCCCTCGACAACGCGTGCATGCCGACCTCGCTGGTTGTCGGTCGCTCCGGCGCGCTCTACGTCGGCTGCTCCGATCCCTACGCAGTGATCGAGCGGACCCCCGGCGGACAGCTGCGGTTCCTCGGGACGCTGCGACCCCACGATGCCTTTGCTGGCATGGTCGCTGACCCAGCTGGCGGTGTGCTCGCGGTCAACGGCGCGGCGATCGTCCACCTCGGCTCTACGCCGACCGCACCGGTGGCGAACTTCCTCGCCTACCAGCTTCCCGGCGGCGGACACTTCTGGCCGCAGGGCATCGCGATAGGTCCTTCGGGTGCGCTGTTCGTCGACCAGGACGGTACCGCTGGCATCGGACCGCCGGTCATCGCCGAACGCTCCCCCACCGGTGTGCTCAGCGTGCTGTGGCGCAAAACCCCTGCGGCCACCACGGCGACGCCGGTGCCGACCTCACCGGGGCCGTTGGCCTACGGGCCGAACGGCGTGCTTTATATTGCCGACCCCGGCCTCAACGAGGTGTGGGAGCGGCTCCCCAACGGGTCGTTCGAGGTGGTGGCCGGCACCGGCACTCCCGGGTTCTCCGGCGATGGCGGGCCGGCAACCCGAGCCGAGCTCGAAAGCCCCGAGGGGCTGCTGTACTCCCACGGCATCTTGTACATTGCCGACGCAGGCAACCACCGCGTGCAAGCCGTACTCCCCGACAAGACCATCACCACCGTCGCCGGTAACGGCGGCAGGGTCGGCTCGACCACGACTGGCAGTCCAGCCCTCGACACCGCGATCGGCGATCCCGCGGCACTAGCAGCCGGACCCGGCGGCGGCATCTTCATCGCCACCGCCAACGAGGTCCTCGACCTCCGTGGCCACACCGTGTCGGTGCTCCTCGATGCCCAGAGCTTCCTCGGGGTAGACCCCGGCTACCCCAACAGCACCGACTGTCACCCCACCAGCCTCGCCGCCAACAGCGCCGGGGACCTGTACGTCTTGTGTATTGGTTTTCCCAACGGGCTTTTCGAACGCTACAGCAACGGCCGCCTCGTCTACCTCACCCAGTTCCCCACCAACGACCCGTACGCTGCGCTCACCGAGACACCCACCGGCACGGTGCTCGGCGCACAAGTCGGCAGCGTCGTCTCGATCACCGGCACGACGATCACCCCCGTTGAACGCTTCTCCAGCCTTCCTGGTGTCGGCTCATTCTCACCGGACGCGATCACCGTGTCAGCTGCCGGCACCATCTATGCCGACCAACACCCTGGCGTTGGCAGCGGGCTACCCGCTGTCGTCGCCTTTACCGCCGGCTCCACACCCACCATCCTGTGGCACAGCTGACCCTGCGACCTACCGAAATCAACGGCAAGCCGGCCGTGACAGGGCAATCACCGCCGTGACACACTCCGAACATCTTGATCTGCGTGGCGAAGCCAAGTCGTGTTCGTCACACCAGACGACGACCTAGCGACGGCTCTGGCGCTCTTCCGATCGTGGCGCTCCACCTATTCACCTTCATCGCCCGCAGTCATTTGCGCCCATCACTGGCGTCTACTCGGAACGCTGCCCGGCAAGCCGCGCGGAGAGGGCGGCCCCGTGCAGACCTCGCCAGCGCCGACACGAACCCCCACGCATCGCGCGTCCGCTCTGAGCAGGGATGTTCCCGTCAGCGTGGGGGTTCAATTCGGTGTCGGAGGGGGGACACGCGCGCTAACCCCACACCTGGAGCTGACCGGCGAGCGGACCATCCCAGCTGCTTGAGCTGGGACTTTGGTGGCCAGCGGCGATCCCGCTGTCGGAGTCGGCGGACACGGGGGGTTCTTTGGGGCGCCGATCATCGTCGAACCGGGAGCGGGCGCCTCCCTACCTGGCCCGGCCTGCCCCACCGAGTTGATGCAACTCCACGCCACACCTCCCCCGCGTGAGCCTCGCCTCCCCCGCCGCTCGCGTACCCTTGCTGGTTATGGCGTTACCTGCCGCCAGCGATCGCCTGTTCCGAGAGAGCGCCGGTCTCCTCGCCGAGCTGGCGGCTCAGCACGGAATCAGCTCGATCCACCTGGGCACGGATGCCGAGCTGGTAGTCACCGTGGAGGAAGGCCGTACCTACTGCGACGTCGCTGAGTTCGAAGCCGAGGGTGAGGTCTTGCTCCGTCACCGGGTGAACGTCACCTCTGCGGGCGCGCCGGGTGCCCGTCCACGTGAGGTGCTCGCGCCTGTTCTGGCTG
>JAJZJY010000445.1 GCA_021809885.1 Actinomycetes bacterium | reverse complement strand
CTGCTTCTTGGAGTTCAACGGACGGCGAGCCGCCGCGCTCGAAGGCAAGTTCTTCGCGAAGCCGAAGCCCCTCCTGCGAATGGCAGAGCCCGACGCGGAGACCTACGACCGCAAGCAAGCCTTCGAGACCGAGCGACTACGGGAGTGGTTGGGGGCCTGACCACGCATTCCACGGGGCGCCAGCGATGGGATTCAAAGGTGACCGGCCCCTCGCACGCGACGTTTGGGAGCCTCTTTGCAAACTGCGCTCCGCATGCGCCTCATCTTCGCCGGATGTTCACCGCCGCCCGGTACGGTCGAATGTAGCCGAGCGAAAAGAGGATGCCGGTGAAACGTCAAGGTGTGACCCGCTGGGTGATCGTAGGGGCGGCGCTCGGGCTGTCGGCTGCACTTTCGGCCGGGGTCGCCTTCGGCATTGCCCCAGGTCCGACATCCCCCACGGCCTCGCAGGCCACCTCAGTGGCCGCCCCGCCGAGCGCTGCTTCCACGTCGGTTGCCGGGTTCCCAATGGGATCGCTGGGCGGCACGACTGCCATGATGGGCGGCCCGGCCGGCGGGTCCTCGATGACGGGTGGCGGGGACACCATCAGCGCCGGGGGCCTGTCGTCGCTGGTGGCCCGGGGCGAGCAGGCAGCCACCGTCGACACGGCGGCGAACACCGTGACCTACGCCGGCCGCTCGGTGAGCCTGGTGGCGCTGGCCTCGCCGCATGGCAAGCCCAACATGACCTGGGAGATCGACGGGCTGGTCAACCCGACGGTCTCGGTGGCGCCCGGGGCACGGGTGACGGTGGTGCTCGTGAACACCGACTGGGGCTACATGCATGGCTTCGAGCTCACCACGACGCAGCCGCCCTACCCGGAGATGGCGATGGCCGGCGTGGCGAACAACTTCTTTCTGATGCCGCTCCCCCCGCGCACCGAGAAGGACACCGCGACGGCGAACTATTACACCCGCAGCGCGAGCTTCACCGCGGCGGCCGGCACCTACCACTACCTCTGCCCGGTCCCCGGCCACGCGGCGGCGGGCATGTTCGGCACGCTCGTCGTCTCGTGACCGCCCACTATCGTGATGGTGAGCCCCTTGATGGCGTGACGAGCGCCGAGGTTGTCGCACCGGAGAGCCGGTCGCGGCACGGGCTCGGAGAGAGGTGGTGGGCGACATGATGGTGTTCGGCTCGCTCGTGATGCTGGTCGTCTTCGCCGTGGTGCTGGTCGGTGTGATGGCGGCGTTGCGGTTCGTCGCCGGTGGCGCCGGTCAGCGCGCGATGGGCCCCGGGTGCATGGGCCGTGCTCGCACGCCGGGGAGGCCTGTTTCGGACCTGGAAGCCCCCAAGGCGGCGGCCGACCCGCTCGAGATCGTCCGCGAGCGCTATGCCCGAGGCGAGATCGACCACGACGAGCTGGAGCGCTACTTGGACAACCTGGTCGTCGACGAGCGGCCCGGCCGGCCGGGCCGCACCCCCCCGGGGTAGGAACAAGGGGCGGACCTGGGGTTCCAGCGGTGCAGCGCCCAAACCGCCGCGGGCCACTCAGGGACGGTGGGCGGTGGGTTTCGAGGCCGTACGCATCAATCTGGCGATACCGGCCGTCAGGGCGTCGGCGCTGAGAGCACCGACGTGGCGCTCGAGCATCTTGCCGTCGGGAGCGACGAAGATCGTGGTGGGCAGACCGAAGAGACCGTAGGTGGTGGCGGCGGTGCCGTGGGGGTCGTACACCGAGGGGTAGGTGACGCCGAACTGGCGCAAGAAGGACAGCGCGGCGGCGCGGGTGTCGTTGGTGTCCACGCCCAAGAAGGCGACCCGGTCGCCGACGCGGCGGTAGGTGGCCTCGAGCAGGGGTGCTTCCTTGCGGCATTGGACGCACCACGACGCCCAGAAGTTGACGAGCACCGGCCGCCCCCGGAACTGGCTGAGGCTGAGGGTCCGCGTCGGGTAGGTCAGATCGGGCAAGGAGAACGCCGGGGCTGGGCCGCCGCCGAAGGTGGTCAGCTGCGGGGCACCACCCGACCCACTGGCATTATCGACCAGGCTCGGTTGGACCACGAGGGCGACGGCGGCCGCGCCAAGGACGAGCGCGATCGCCGCTTTCACTCCCCGACACCACCGGCGCCGCCTCCGAGCCGCCGATCCTCCAGAGCGCACGACAGCAGTGCTGCCCGAAGGCACAGGCTGTTCGGCTTCGAGATCGGTGTCCGCGGCCTCGCTCGGACTTGCCTCCACGCGGGCCAAGGTACTATGCCTTGTCGCAGAAGTTGGCCGCAGGCATGGCGACGGCCCGCCGCCCCGACAACACCGGACCACGAACAGGAGACGACCCCAGCGAGTGTACGAAGAGGACAGACCGTGACCCTGCGCGCGGGCGAGGCCACGGCCGACTGCTCCACTGAGACCACCCGGGGAAGGGTTTGCCTTCTGGTCGCGCCGCCCCGGGTTGGCGGGGCCGTGAGCAGCTTCTTGGCACTTTCGGGCGGCGAGGACCGAACGTGCCGCTCGGCGGCGATCCCGGGACCGTGTCGAACGGGCGGTTGTCGTAGGTGCCACGGCCGGCACCGGCGGGGCACCTGGGACTCGGGGTCCCTGGTGCCCCGGACTGGCACGGCGATGAACGCGGCAGTCGGCCACTCGGCGGTGCTGCTGGGCCTGGCGAGGGCGCTCGTTGGGATCGCGACCCCCGGGTGGGGGCTGGTACTTCCGCCGGCGGGCCACCGACCCGCTGGTGGCGTGGGCCACCGTCGTCGACCTGGCGGTCGCGGCCTTCTTCTTCGGGCTCCTGTTGGTCGGCGCGGCCGACCCGTCGCCGAGCTGCTGGCTGGGGGCCGACCACCGCATGTACGCCAGCCGCCGGCGCCCGCTGGGCGGCTGAACCACCGGCCGTTGATGCTGGTCGTGGCCGGGTGCTGGCCCCTCGGGGACAACGGCCGGGAACCACTGCCCCCAATGACCCCCGCCGGATCCCTACGCTGGTGCCCTCGTGGGACCCCAACGCCATGCCAGCACCTCCCGTCGCTGACCCGGTGACCGCACCGTCGGACCAGGGCTCGGGGTCGCCGCCTGCTGTCGGGGCAGCCCGTCGCGGCCTGCTGGCGCTCGTGATCGGCCTGCTGCTGGCGCTCGGGGTCGCGCCGTCGCTGGCCGCGGCGGCAACGCCTTCGCCGCCGGCGGGCAGGGAGCCGGCGAGGCGACCCACCCACCCAGCCGCCGCTCGGCTGGCCGCCGCCCAACCGGCGGGGTCCGCTCTCGCCACCTCCACACCCGCCACCTCCACACCCGCCACCTCCACACCCGTCACCTCGGTGCAAACCACCACGTCGCCGCCCACCTCCCAACCGGCGGCGCCGGCCTGGCAGACAGCCTGGACGTCGCCGATGGACCTGCTGCTGCAGCCCTACCCGAAGATCGTCGCCGTCAACACCACGGTTCGTGACTTGACAACGGTAACGGTGAGTGGCGCGGCGATCGCCATCCGCCTGTCGAACCAGTGGAGTCCCGCCCCGGTGACCTTCGGTGCCGTCACCGTCGGCGAGCGCGCCGGCACCGTCGGCGCGGCGGTGGTGGCGGGCACCCTCACCCGTGTCACCTTCGGAGCGGGCAGCCCGGCGATCACCGTGCCGGCCGGGCAGGACGTCACCAGCGCGCCGATCCCGCTGGCGGTGAGCGCCGGGGAGTCCCTGGTGGTGAGCCTGTGGGTCACCGCACCGGCACCGGTCACCGTCCACTACTGCCAGGGCTGCAGCCGGCTGGCCTTCTACACCCCCAACGGCGGAGGGAACCAGACCGCCGTGGCCTCCGGCGCCGTCTTCACCGGATCCGACCCCTACCTGCGGTGGCTTTCGGCCGTCGAGGTTCAGGGCTCGCCGTCGCGTGGCACCGTCGTCGCCCTCGGTGACTCGATCACCGCCGGGTTCGAGAACGCCGGGTTCGGCTGGCCGACCCCGCTGGAGCAGCGGGTGGCGCAGCTGCCGCCCGACCAGCAGGTGTCGGTGGTCAACGAGGGCATCTCGGGCAACACCCTGACCGTGTTCCCACCCGGGGTCGACGCCCAAGGCCAGCTCTACAGCTTCGCCGACTCCAGCGGCGGCGCCCCCGGTGTGGTGCGGCTCCAGCGCGACGCCTTGGCCCTGCCGGGAACCACCAACGTCGTGATGCTGCTCGGCACCAACGACATCTGGTTCGGCGGCCGCGACCAGACGCCGCCCTACGGATCCGCGTCGAGCATCATCGCCGCCATGAAGCAGGTCATCGCCGCCGTCCACGCCGCCGGCAAGCGCATCGAGGGGATCACCCTGCTGCCGCGGGCCAGCACCTCGGCCGACTGCCCCGGCTGCCTGCCCGAGCCGTGGACGCCGGCCGAGCAGGCGACGCTGCAGGCCGTCAACAACTGGATGCGCAGCAAGGGCAGCGGGTTCGACGCCGTCATCGACCTCAACGCGGTCATGGGCGACGTCTACGACGGCCAGTGCAACCCCACGCTGCCCTATCCGCCGTACTTCAACGACGACAACCTGCACCCCAACCGGGCCGGCCAGATCGTGATGGCCGACGCCATCCCCACCACCATCTTCGGCATCCCCGAAGCACCCCAGCTCCCCCCGCCGGTGAAGGCCACCCCGACCCCGGGCTGCCCGGCGGCTCGCCAGGCCGAGGCGGTGCTGGCCGCCGCCAGCGCCACGCCGGCGACCACCACCCCGACCACGACCAGC
>JAJZJY010000444.1 GCA_021809885.1 Actinomycetes bacterium | reverse complement strand
GAGGAGAAGATGCAGGACCACCACCGCCCGGTCCGTGAGGCTCCCCGGCCGCCCGCCTGGACCCCTGCCGACACGTTGGCGGTCCTCTTGCCGCCACTCGTCGAGACGCTCGCAGATTCCGGCCGAGTCGACGATCGCGATGGCCGCCTCGACTGTGGCGTCAGGGATGAGGCGTGCCCATGCGTGACTCGACCCGAGCTTCCCTGTGCACACGAGGCGCGCGAGGGCCTCGTCGGTCGCCTCCCGGGCGTCGTCGACAAAGCTCACCGGCCCGCACCTTCCCGGAGCTGACCGCGCAGCGCCCTGCGCGCCTCGGCGGGGTCGATGCCAGGGATGAAGCGCAGATAGCGAGTGAGGGCGTCGAGGGACTGGACGCCGGCCGCGGCCATGAAGGGCACCACCGGGGTCCGAGCAGTGAGGTGGTGGACGATCCACGTCGCCCGGAGGCGCTGCACCAGCGGCTTGATCTCGACGCCCGAGGACTTGGCCACGAAGTTCGTGACGAAGTTCTTGTTGGCGCTGTGGCGTTCTTCTCCGAAGAGCGGGCGCTCTGGCGGGACGGACCGGGCTGCTTCGATCAGCGCTTCCTCCCAGTCGACGAGCACCGGGACGAGCCGGGCACGACGCCCGGGGACGCTGAGCAGCACGCCTTCCTCATCGACTGTGACCATGCCTGCGAGGAGCCCGGCGATGTCCTCGACAGCGAGCCCGGCCCCGGCACCGAGTGCGAGCAGAGTGGCAGCGTCGCGCCTGCGGGTGGCGGTCGCCTGTCCATAGGCCCAGGAGCGCAGCGCCGTGAGCTCGGCGGCGCAGTACGGGCGCACCGGGTCCGACGCCGGGAGCGGGGTCCGCGGGACCCGAGAGCCCTCGGGCCCGAGCAGGGCTTCTGCGACCCGGAACAGCTGCGAACGACGGTTGCCACGCGACGCTGCGCTGAGATGCGGCGCTCCCTTGTGGGTGTACTCCTCGATGACCCAGCGGTCGAAGACGACCGTGCGGTCGAGCTCGAGCCCCGCGGACTGCCAGCACCACAGCACGTGGCGAGAAACCGTCGAGAGCAAGCTGTTGGCGGTGTACGCGGTGGCGGGCTGGGCGTCGGCGACCGCAGCGCGGACGAATGTCCCGATGACCGCCCAGTAGCGCTCGGGGATGTCGGGGATGAAGTCTTCGATCTTGCGTGCCACGATCTCGGCTCCGTCGGGGTGGTGGTTCTTACCCCCATTCTCGACCGGGGCTGTGACAGTCGTGTCGGTAGGAACCAGCGGTCCGAGCGGTGCGCGGTCTACGCTCCCGCTGTGCCCCGGCCGGTCCGAGCCGCCCCTTGCGCCCACAGCAGCGCGTGGCCCGAGGTGGCGTGCGACGACCCGGTGGCCGAAGTGGCCCGCCTCTTGGCCTTGCGGCTCGGAAGGGCGCTCGGTGGGCGCAGCCTTCGCGAGGCCGGGAGAGTGACCGGCGTCGACCACACGACTGTGGGCGACATCCTGGCGGGACGGGTCTGGGCGGACATCGCCACGCTCGCCAGGCTCGAAGCCGGGCTCGGAGCCGACTTGTGGCCGGGACAAGGACGCGGCAAGGCGAAGGGCCCTGCGAGCCGCGGGCGTCCAAGGGACCGTTGAAACGTGGTCGGTGCCCGTAGACCGGGCCGCCGACGCGCCGAGAGGATGCTCGCAGTGCGGCCACGAAGCGCCTATGATCGCCACAGGTGTCCTTTCGAGGGACTGATGAACAGGCCGCCCCCCAGGTGCCAACTGAACGGGGCGGCCTGTTCGCGTTTGATCAGGGGTTCGCACTCCGAAATGACATGCTTGGAAGTCTCCCGAGTGCTGGATGTGAGGTCACCGTTTTGCTAGTTTCGTCGCGCGACGAAACCTCTTCGGCCTGGACAACCAGCAGTACCGCGACTATGCGAGATCTGCGGCAAAGAGCTCCCGGCGGCCAGGTCAAGCGGACGGCCCCGACGCTCGTGCGGCGCAGCGTGCCGCTCCCGCAGCTACCGCAGTCGCCTGCGCGAGCGCCTCGAGGATTCGGGGCCGCCATCCAGCCCTGTGTTCGATGCTGGGTTCGTCGCCCTCGTCGACATCGTGGAGAGCGCCTGGAACTCCCATCTTGCCAAGATCGCCGTCGCGCGCAGGGACGGGACCAGTCCCCCGATCTGGAGCCTCCACGAGGCCCTCAAGGACTGTCTGCCGGCGCTCCTGGCCGCGTCCCGCCTGATGGTAGAGATTCGAGGTCGAGATGCCCGGTGACGGTCAGCCAGCGGGAGCTGAATGAAACTCGCCGACGACCGCCGCGTGGGCATCATCGCACTCGGGATGGAGCGTCGTGTCCCATGTTCCGCACTTCTCGGGAGGCTCTTACGCCCCCCATCTCTCCGCGTGTTCGACTCGGGTGATCTCGGCGTCGTCCAGGTCGGCGAGCAGCTTCATGAACCGGCGTCCCCGCTCGATCGCTTGTCAGTACCGTTCGACCTGGACTTCTGAGCGTACAGTTACGCTTGCAACACTCAGAGCGAACGATCGCGGGCCGGCGTGGAACACAGCATCGGCCCGGGACCGTGGGCCGAGCGGATCTCGCAACCAGATCAAGTGGCGAGAACGGCATCGGGTGTCGCGACGACAGCGTCGAGAACTTCGAAGACGCCCACCTTCTCGGGCTCGGACTTCACGACCGCCCCGACCACGAGCTGGCGGTCGCCCAGCTCGGTCATGTCGGTGGCGAGGCAGCTCCTCGACCGCGCCGCCTCGGCTGTTGGGCACCGAGCTTGTCAAAGCGCAGCGCCCGATCGAGCGAGGCGGCGACACGCTGCTCGCCCAAGCGGAGTGAGGGCTCGTCGCGCTCGACGACCACGACGTCGAGCCCGGCCCGGGCACACGCCTCGGCGATCCCCGATCCCATGAGACCGCACCCGACCACATCTACGCGCTCGATCGCTGCTGTGGCAGCTCCGTCCACCTTGGCCCCTTTGATCAGCCGGCGAGCTCGACGCCGGCGAGGGCCATCGTGCGCGGCGGCTCGGGCACGTGGAGAAGCGGGCCGGTCGCGGCTCGGACCTCGGCGACCGTGACCCCGGGGGCGAGCTCGCGCAGCACCAGGCCATCCGGCGTGACGTCCACCACGGCCAGGTCGGTGACGATGCGGTCGACGACGCGCACGCCCGTGAGCGGGAGGGTACACCGGTCCACGATCTTGTGCGAGCCGTCGCGGGCGATGTGCTCCATCATGACGATGACCCGGTGCACGCCGTGCACGAGGTCCATCGCCCCACCCATGCCCTTGACCATCTTGCCGGGGATCATCCAGTTGGCGAGGTCCCCGGTGGCCGACACCTGCATGGCCCCAAGGACCGCAGTGTCGACGTGGCCCCCGCGGATCATCCCGAACGAGAGTGCAGAGTCGAAGTAGGCGGCGCCGGCCTCAACCGTCACCGTCTCCTTCCCCGCGTTGATGAGGTCGGGATCCTCCTCTCCCTCGTAGGGATAGGGACCGACGCCCAAGATGCCGTTCTCGCTCTGGAGCACGACGTGGACGCCCTCGGGCAGGTGGTTCGGGATGAGGGTCGGCAGGCCGATCCCCAGGTTGACGTACTCGCCGTCGTGCAGGTCCTGGGCGACCCGGGCCGCCAGCTGCACACGGGACAGGGTCATGACGTGCTCCCCTCCGGGCCGCCAGCCGGGCGCGGGCGGACGGTACGCTTCTCGATCGGCTTCTCGGCGGCGCGCGCTCGGACCACTCGCTGGACGAAGACCCCCGGCAGGTGCACCGCGCCCGGATCGAGCGCACCCGGCTCGGCGAGGTCCTCGACCTCGGCGATCGCGACCCGGCCGGCCATGGCGCACAGCGGGTTGAAGTTGCGCGTCGCTTTGTCGAAGACGAGGTTGCCTAACCGGTCGCCGCGGGTGGCGCGCACCAGGGCGAAATCGGTGGTGATCGACCGTTCGAGCACGTAGCGCCGGCCGTCGAACTCGCGGACCTCCTTCGGCGGCGACGAGATCTCGACGGCGCCGTCGGCCCCGTACCGCCACGGCAGGCCGCCGTCGGCGACCGGCGTCCCGACACCTGCCGGCGTGTAGAAGGCCGGGATGCCACACCCGCCGGCTCGCAGCCCCTCGGCCAACGTGCCTTGCGGGATCAGCTCGACCTCGAGCTCTCCCGACAGGAACTGACGGGCGAACTCTGCGTTCTCCCCGACGTAGGAGCCAGTGACTCGCCGGACGCGGTGCGCCTCGAGGAGGCGGCCGAGACCGGCGCCGTCCACCCCGCAGTTGTTGGAGACGACGGCCAGGTCGCCCACCCCCATCTCGACCAGCGCATCGATGAGGTCGACGGGCACGCCGCACAGCCCGAACCCCCCGACGGCCAGCGAGGAGCCGTCGGCGATGTCGGCCACGGCATCCGCGGCGCTGGCGACGACCTTGTCGATGGACACCTCGTCCTCCTCCCTCACCGCGCCGTCCACCCGCCGTCGATGACGAGGGAAGCCCCGGTCACGAACCCCGCCTCGGGGCTGCAAAGGTACCCGACCATGGCTGCCACCTCCGCAGGCTCGACCAGGCGCTTGATGGCGGACTCCTCCAAGAGCACCTTGGCCACCACATCGTCCTCGTCGATCCCGTGCACGCGGGCTTGGGCGGCGATCTGGCCCTCGACGAGCGGGGTCCGCACGTACCCCGGGCAGACGGTGTTGGACGTCACCCCATGTGCCG
>JAJZJY010000009.1 GCA_021809885.1 Actinomycetes bacterium | reverse complement strand
TGAGCCCGGCGGAGCCCCCGACGACCAGCTCGGAGGCCGACGGCTCCCCCGAGCCGCCGCCATGGCCGTGGGGCAGGCTCCCCGCTGCCGGCAGCGAGCCGGCGCCCGCAACCGCCGTCGTGACGGTGCCCCGGACGCAAGCGGAGCAGGAGCGGCCGCCCCTGACACGGGGGGAGCCGAGCCCGTGGATCGTCGCGGCCATGATCCTCGGGCTCGCAGCCCTGGTCCTGCTCGGCATCCACCCACCGGCGGCGCTCGGCACCCTGCTGCACCGGGCTGCCGCCCAGCTCGAGGTCGGGAGGTGACCATCCAGGGCGACCGCCTCGGGGAGGAGGTCATCGACCGCTCGCGGTTCGCGGAGGCCGTCACTCGCCTCTCCGCCGGTCCCAACCGCTTCGCCGGCCTCTTCCCGTCGCTGCGCGCCAGTGGTGGGGTGGAGCTGCGTGCCGTGGCGGCGACCCCCGGCGGGTACACCTCGGTCGTCACGGAGCTGCCGCCCGGTGATCTGGCCTACCCCAGCGTCTCGGTGGGGCTGCCGGCGGCATCCTGGTACGAGCGGGAGATCCACGACCGCTACGGCATCCAGCCCGGAGGTCACCCTCGCCTCGACCCGCTGGTCCTCCCACTCCTGCCCGAGGATCCTCACCCGGCCCTCGGCGACTGGCACAGCCAGGTCACTCCCGACCCCAGAGCCCTGGACGCCCATGCCTCCGGGGAGGGGCTGTTCACGATTCCGTACGGGCCGGTCCGCTCAGGGGTCTTCGAGGCGGTGGAGTACCTCGTTGAGACCTTCGGGGAGGACATCCCCCGGCTCCGCAGCCGCATTTACCACAAGCATCGCGGGATCGACTGGCGCTTCGAGGACCTCACGCCGGATGACGGCGTGCTCCTGGCCGAACGCGTGGAGGGGACGGCCTCGGTCGCGCACGCGATCGCCTACTGCCGGGGCCTCGAACAGCTGACGGGCACGGAGGTCCCCTACGGGGCCGAGGTCGTCCGGCTCGTGCACGCCGAGCTCGAGCGCGTCGCCAACCACCTCGACTCGATGATCCGCCACAGCGACGGCTCCTATCAGGCAGTCGCCAACGCGCGCCTCGCCGTCCACAAGGAGCGCCTGCTCCGGCTGCGGGCGACGCTGTGCGGCAGCCGCTTCGGTCGCAACGTGGTCGTCCCCGGCGGTGTCAGCGGGCCGATGCGCCGACCGCCCGACGAGGCCCGCAGCGAGCTGCTCCGCATCGCCAGCGGGGTCTCCGGCGACGCGCGGGCCATGATGTCGACCCCCTCCTTCCTCGACCGCCTGCGAGGCGCCGGCGTCCTCCCCGCTGACCTGGTGGCGGCGCACGGGGCCGTGGGGCCCGTTGCCCGCGGCTCGGGGCTGGGTGAGGACGTACGCCACGCCCGGCCCTACGGTGCCTATCCCTCGTCAGGTTTCCGGCCGGCAGCGCCGCATGGCCAAGGGGATGCTCTCGCCCGCCAGCAGGTACGCCTGGAGGAGATGGACGAGTCGTTCCGGCTCGCGGCGGAGGGCTTGGCCGTCCTGGCCGGCTGCAACGAGAGCGAGTGGCGGCGAAGTCCTGGCGCCGTCGCCGACGGCACAGCGATCAGCGCGGTCGAATCCCCCCAAGGGGAGTTGCTGTACGTGGTGGAGACGGACGGCGGCCGCCTCGCCCGCGTGAAGCCGCGATGTGCCGCCTTCCACAACTTCGCGCTGTTCCCCGCTGCGTTCCGGGGCGACATCCTCACGGACTTCGTCTTCATCGAAGCCAGCTTCGGGCTCTCCGTCGCCGGGGTGGCGGGCTGATGCCCTGGGTGGCCCGCGGCCTGCGAGAGGGCATCGTCACCACCCGCTACCCCCGGCGGCCCGACGACCACGGCCCCGACTTCGTCGCCGCCGTGACGGTCACCGACCAGCCCGCCGAGGGGGCCGGCCAGGGACTCGCCGGGCTGTGCCCCACCGGCGCCATCTCAGTGGGCCCCCCTGTAGCGGTCGACCGGGGCCGCTGCATCCTCTGCGGGCACTGCGTCGACGCACGCCCCGAGATGTTCGCCTACGAGTCGTCGCCCGGTACGGCGCGGCTGCACCGCCGCCTCCTCGTGACCCCGCCGGCTCCCGGCGACGACGACCTGGAGGCGCGCGTGCGGGCCGAGCTCGCGGCGCGGGTGCGCCGCTTCGGCCGGTCCCTGCACATCCGCCACGTCGATGCCGGCTCCGACGGGTCCGAGGAGTGGGAGATCGCTGCACTGACCGGCCCCATCTACGACGTCCATCGCCTCGGCATCTTCTTCACCGCCTCTCCCCGCCACGCCGACGTGTTGTTGGTGACCGGCGCTGGTACCGCAGGCATGGCGGAGCCGCTCCAGCGCACGTACCACGCCATGCCCGACCCGAAGGTGGTGGTGGCCGTCGGCACCGACGCGATCAGCGGGGGCCTCGTCCATCCCACGTACGTGACCCGGGGCGGGGTCGCCGGGCTGCTGCCCGTCGACGTCTGCGTGCCGGGGTCGCCGCCCAGCCCCTTCAGCATCCTGCACGGCCTGCTGCTCGCAATGGGGCGCCTGGGCGGGACCCGGCCGCTCCGAGCGAGGGGGCGAGGTTGAACGCTGCCCTGCTGGTCGCCGCCCTCGGCGTGTGGGCTGCGGGCGCGTGCGTCGACCTGGCCGCAGGGCCGAGCCGGCTCCCGGCGCGCGTCGCGACCTTCGGCGCAGGGTTCGCCGGGGCTGCACTCGTAGCGGCGCTCGGCGTGCGGGTCACGCTGGGCGCGGCCCGCACGCTGCACCTCGGGAGCAGCCTCGGCACGGGGGAGGCCATCTTGCGGCTGGACCCGCTCGCCGGGCTGTTCCTCACCGTCGCCGGGGCGCTCGGATGCGCCATCGCAGCGTGCCTGGTCAGCTGGTGCCGACCGGATGGCCGTGTCACGAGCCGCGGGACCGGCGCCGGCTTCCTCCTGCTGCTGGCTGCGGTCGTGGTCGTGTTCCTGGCCGGCGACGCCTACACCTTCCTCTTCGGCTGGGAGGGCCTGACCGGCGCCTTCTACGTACTGTCGTCCGTGGCGCGGCGCAACGGCGCCCAGGTGAGGGCGGGCTGGGCCACGCTGGTGCTCGGCAAGGTGAGCGGGGCAGCACTGCTCATCGGCTTCCTGCTCCTGGCGGGCGCCGCCCACAGCTTCGTGTTCACAACGTGGTCGACCGTGCAAGGCTCCACCCTGCACGCGGCATGGTGGTTGCTCGTCGCCGGCTTCGGCGTGAAGGTCGGCCTCCTGCCGTTCCAGGGATGGCTGCCGCTCGGTTACCCCGCAGCGCAGGGACCGATCCGCGCCGCCATGGCGGGGCTGGCGGTCAACGTCGGCTTCTACGGCCTCTGGCGGTTCCTCGGCGTTCTCGGGCCTCCCCCCGTGACCCTGGTCGTGGCCGTCTTGGTGGTCGGCGGCCTCACGGCGCTCGTGGGAATCACCTTCGCCGCCGTCCAGCCCCGGCTACCGAGGCTCGTGGCCTACTCGAGCGTCGAGAACGCGGGGATCATCCTCGTTGCGTACGGCGTCGCCCTGGCAGGCTCGGCAACCGGCCGCCCGCGCCTCGTCGCCATAGGGCTGCTCGCCGCGACCTTGCAGGTGCTGGCCCATGCGTTCGCCAAGTCGGCCCTCTTCGCCGGCTCCGCGTTCTTCGAGTCGGGGGAAGGCACCGACCACCTCGACGACCTCGTCGGTGTCGGCCACCGCTACCGCTGGAGCGCTGCCTCCTTCTCCCTCGGATGCCTGACCCTCGGTGGTCTGCCCCCGACGATCGGCTTCGTCTCGGAGTGGTTCGTCCTGGAGGCGCTGATGCAGGAGTACCGCTTGCACGACCTGGCCCTGCGGGTCGGGATCACCGTCGGCGGAGCGCTCGTGGCGCTGACCGCCGGCGTGGCGGCCCTCTGCTTCATCCGGGTCATCGGGCTGAGCATCCTGCGGCGATCGGCGCCCCGGCCGCGTCCCGCCTCAGGAATCGGCGTGTGGGGTGCGGGCGGCTTGGCGATCCTCGCCCTGCCCACCCTCGGGCTGGCGGCCGTGGCGCCGCTGGTGATCCGCTACCTGGCGCACGGGCTCAGCCCGGTCGTCAGCGGGCGGCTGGTCGATGCCGCCCGGAAGTCGCCCTGGGTCCTCCAGCCGGTGTACCCCTCGTTCTCCATACTCTCGCCGTCCTGGATGTACGTCACCTTGCCGATAGCGGTCATCGCCGTCGCGGCGCTGGTCCTCGCCGCCTCACGGGGCCGTGTGCTCCGTATGCGCCGGGTCCCTGCCTGGCGGTCGGCCAGCGGGGGAGTCTCCGGCCCCGACCACTACACATCCTTCGGGTACGCGAACATCCTGCGCCACGTGCTCGGCAACGTGCTCGGGTCGAGCCGGGAGGTGGTGGTCGTCGGCAGCAGCGACAGCGAACGGCTCCACGAAGCCAGTGTCGAGGTCCGCACCTCGGTCGTCGAGCCCGTCGAGACCTACCTGTACCGTCCCATCGAGGCATTGGTCCTGTGGGCAGGCCGTCAGGCCCAGCGCATCCAATCCGGCAGGCTCGACGCCTACGTCGCCTACATGTTCCTCGCACTGGTGGTCCTCATCGCCGTGGTGACTGCCCGCCCGTGAGCTGTCCAGATCTCGAAAGGAAGCGAATCCGAGATCGCGCATGAAACTGGTGGTCGACGGTGCCGTCGACCACTCACCCAACTCGGCGCGGTCGTCTCCGGCGGGGCGCTCGCCGCGTTGGTCGGTCGTCACTTCGATGCCGTCCATCGGCTCGTGGAGAGCCGTCGTCAGGCCGATGCAGAGAAGCGGGACGCCCTCGAGCGCCTGCGCGATGGCGACGTCGACCGGGCCGCCGAGTGGTACGCGATCCGTGGGCGGGTCCGACCGATCGCCGACAGCAACGGCGCCCTGTGAGCAGCGGTCGACGCCGGGGCCGACACCGCGCTACTGGCGTGGCGGCGGGCCAACGTTGCCGAGACTCATCTACGTCGCCATGAGCCGCGCCAAGCGATCCTCCACGGCCCACGTGGCGGCTGAGGTCCTCGACCAGGCTGTCGAGGACCTCAATCGGGACTGGGTGGCGCGACTCACACCCACCTGGGCGATCGACACCGGGCCCCCAGCGGGCCAGTAGCGACCCACAGTCCATCAGCGACCGCGAACGCGTGGTCGGGTTGTCCGTCAGGGCGCGGCGTTGGGCCGCTCCCGCTGCTTGTGACGCGAGCTCTACGGAGGGGCGCACATCGAGACCGACATCGAGTGTGGCGCCGGAGTTGGCGAGGGCTCCTACGGTGACGTAGTGGACCCCGGTCCCGGCAATGGAGCGCACCTTGTCGAGCGTGAGCCCGCCGCTTGTCTCTCAGCGCACGTGCGGGCTGGCGGTGGCAGTGATCACGGCTTGATGGATGCAGGCTGAGGCTGAGATCCGTCCGGACCGCATACGAACCGTCCCACTTCTTGACCCTCGTCACGCCCCGAGCGCCACGCCCGCAGGCAAGCCGAAGGGCAGCTCCGGAGCCTCGGCCGCGATGGCCAGCAGACGGTTGTACTTGGAGACGCGCTCGCCACGGGCTGGGGCCCCTGACTTGACCTGTCCGCACCCCACCGCCACCACGAAGTCGGCGATGAACGGGTCCGTGGTCTCGCCGGAACGGTGCGACACCATTTGACCGTACCCCGCCTTTCGGCACACCTCAATCGCCTCGACCGTTTCGGTGACGGTGCCGATCTGGTTGAGCTTGATCAACGAAGCGTTGGCCACTTTTCGATCGACGGCCTTCGCGATGATCGAGGGGTTCGTCACGAAGATGTCGTCGCCGACGAGCTGAACCCGACTGCCGAGACGAGCCGTTAGCTTCTCCCAGCCATCCCAGTCGTCTTCCGCGAGGCCGTCCTCGATGAGCCAGATCGGGTAGCGTTCCACCAGCTCGGTGTACCGGTCGATCATCTCGTCGCTGCTCACCAAGACCCCGGAGGCGTAGCGGTACCGGCCATCGGCCTCTCGGAACTCCGACGAAGCGGGGTCGAGGGCGATGGCGATGCCCTCCCGGCTCGGCTCGTAGCCAGCCTCGTCGATCGCCGCGACGAGCTCGTCCAACACCTCCTCCGGAGTAGCCAGGTCGGGGGCGAAGCCGCCCTCGTCACCCAAACCGGTGGACTGTCCAGTGCGCGTCAAACGGTCCTTCAGAACGTGGTAGATCTCCGTGCCGGCTCGGACTGCCTCCGCGAGTGTTGGCGCTCCCAGCGGGGCTAGCATGAACTCCTGGAACTCCAACCGGTTGGGGGCGTGAACGCCGCCGTTGACCACGTTGAAGTGCGGCACCGGCAGCCGGGGTCGGTCACCGGGGAGCCACCGGTAGAGCGGCAGTCCGTCCGAGGCGGCCATCGCTCGCGCCGCCGCCATCGAAACCCCGACGATGGCGTTGGCTCCCAAGCGGGACTTCGTCTCCGTACCGTCGAGCTCGCACATCGCGTGGTCGAGCTCGGCCAGCCCGGCCCACGACCGGCCGACGATCAGTTGCGACAACTCGCCGCGCACGTGGCCGCCTGCAGCGAGGACTCCCGCACCCCGGTACCGGGCAGCATCCCCATCGCGCAGCTCCGTCGCCTCCTTCGACCCGGTCGACGCCCCCGATGGCACACCTGCCCACCCCACCGAGCTGTCGGCCAAGCGGACGCTCACCTCCAGGGTCGGCCGACCCCGCGAGTCCAAGACCTCCAACGCACCAATCTGCTCGAACCGGTAACCCATGCGACAGCAGTGTTTCGGTTACACGACCCACGCGCAAGGGCCTACTGTAAGGCTCCCCGCTTCCTCCGGGGTCCAGTCCGGCCTTCATGGATGGATCCGGGGACTCTTCACCAGACCTCACCCCTTCCCCCGGAGCTGGTCGACTCCCACACGTCTCCCAGCGGGTGCGTTCCCCCACCCGCCGATCTTACGGTAGGTGTCTTCCCCGCAGCTGGTACGGGTGACTCTCCCTCAACGACCTTGTACGTGCGGTGGCCGTCGTCGCGACGCTGTGCTCGTAGGAACGCTCCTCGCCCATTCTCCTTCCCGTAGAGCTGGTTCGCAGGTTCGCAAGGACATACTGGTGCGTTTGTCGTTCGCTAGCGAGGTGAGACGAATCGAATCTCGCCGTCCACACGGGGTGCCCAGCGTAGCCACCAGCACCTTCCCGTTGGTGTAGGATCCGAGGACGCGATGAGGCTCGCGAAAGTGAGGCACGTGCTTCGCTGATGGCTTCTACCTTGCCGACAGAGTGCTCCGGAGCGAGGGGAAGCCATGCCTGACGCCGTGCAGGTCCTGCAGAGCCTTGTGGTGGTCGTGTTCGCCCCCCTCTATGTAGGCGCCATCGCTCGGGCGGAGTCCATGGTGGCATCCAAGCGCGGTCCGAGCGTTTTCCAGCCCTATCGGGACCTCGCCAAGCTGCTGCGCAAGGGCGCCGCGATCAGCGATCAGGCCTCTTGGATCTTTCGCGGCGCCCCGTTCGTGGTGTTCGCTTGCTACCTGACGGTCTCGGCGATCGTCCCGATCATCACCAGCGTGCCTCTGCCACTTGCCTTCCTAGCCGACTTGCTCGGTGGGGCCTTCGTCCTCACCCTCGCCTCGTTCGCGATCACCCTGGCTGGCATGGACACGGCCAGCCCATACGGTGACCTGGGTGCGAGCCGGGCAACGTGGATCGGCAGCTTGGTCGAGCCAGCCCTCATTCTGGTGTTCTTCACTGTCGGTGTGTTGTCGGCATCCGACAACCCATACCTGATGAACCATGCCGTCCGAGCGTCGCCGTATGCGATCGTCCTTCCGGCGCACCTCCTCGGGTCTCTTGCATTCTTCATGCTGATCCTGGTAGAAAATGGGCGGATTCCCATCGAGAGTCCAGGTGGTAGCAATGAGATCGCCTCGATCGAGGAGGGACGAGTGCACGAGTACTCGGGACGCTATTACGCTCTGATGCGTTGGGGTTCGTGGATGAAGTTCTTCCTGATGTCATCGATATTCGTGAATGTGTTCATCATTCCCTGGGGCCTGGACGGCAGTGCACACAACATGCTCGGAGGACTCATAGCCGTTCCCGTCCTACTGGGCAAACTCGGGATCTGTGGCCTTGTTGTGGTCGTCATCGACACCTCATTCGCCAAGCTGCGCTTCTTCAGGATTGCCGAGTTCGTCGGTGCGGCCTTCTTGGTCGCGCTGCTCGGAGTCGTGACATCCTACGTGGTGAGCGTGTAGTCGTGGAGAGCTTGTCGACTTCCTCCGTCTCAGGGACGCTAGTCACGCTGAGTGCCGTCCTCATGCTTCTTGCTGCTTTCGCGTGCCTTGGATCCAAGCTGTTCAACCGCTACGTCGCCTACTACGGCTTCCAGTCCGTCGTCCTGTCCTTCGCTGCCGCCGTGATCGCCGAGCACTACGGCAGCGGGGAGCTGTGGGCGCTCGCTGCTCTCACCCTTTTGATCAAAGGCATCGGAATACCCCTGTCCACTCGACACCTCCTGTTGCAGCGGCTGGACCTCCGGCGGGACGTAGCCGTGTCGACAGGCCTGTCCACGTCGCTCATCATCGGTGCACTGCTGACAGCGTTCGCCTTCCTCGTGATCGGCCCCCAGGACCTGCCGGCGGGGGCTGTTGCATCGTCGGCCGTGCCGCTGTCCACCGCACTCGTCCTCCTCGGAGGGCTCGCCATGGTGGTGCGGCGACACACGGTCGCGCAGCTGATCGGATGGCTGATCACGGAGAATGGTGTCTTCCTCGGGGCCATCACACTCGCAGCGACGTTCCCTTTCATCGTCGAGGCGGGGATCTTCCTCGATCTGGTCGCCGCCGTCTTGATGATGGTGGCATACGTCTCGGGGATCACCCGGAGCCTGGCTGAGGCGACCGCCTCCGAACTGCGGGAGCTGAGGGGATGACTGCCCTCGTCGTGCTCGTCGTCGTGCTCCCACTGCTTGGCGCGCTGGCGGTGGCCTTGCAGGCCACGGCACGCGGCGCTGGGCTGGCCGCGATCGTGGGGGCCGCTGGGTCGTTCTCTGCTGCACTCGTGTTGGCTGGGAAGATCATCGGGATAGGCCACTTCCAGGCCCTCGATGGCTTCCTCTACGTGGACGCCATTGGCACCTTCTTCGCCGTCGTAGTGTCTTTTGTAGTCCTGCTTGCCAGCTTCGGGTCTGCCGCGTACTTGCGCTCGGAGGAGGAGCGCGGCGAACTGAGCCGGTTCCAGGTCCGCCTGTACTTCGTCTTCTTCTCGGTGTTCGCCTCGGGGATGCTGGCGGTGTTCATGACCGGCAACCTCGGTCTCCTCTGGGTGCTTGTCGAGGCGAGCACGCTCGCGAGCGTGGTGCTCGTGGGGCTCGAGGCCAAGCGAAGGTCGCTCGAGGCGGCTTGGAAGTACGTCATCATCAGCTCCTTCGGGGTCACCATCGCGCTGGTTGCCACCGTGTTCCTCTTCTATGCGGGGAGTCGGCTGCACCTCTCCACGGCCGAGCGCCTGACGTGGATCGCACTCTTCACCCACGCCCATGAGCTCTCGCGTCCTGGTGTGAAACTGGCATTCCTGCTGGCGGTCGTCGGGTACGGGACAAAGGTCGGTTTGGCACCAATGCACACCTGGCTCCCCGACGCCCACTCGGAAGCTCCGAGCCCGGCCAGTGCGATGCTCTCCGCTGGTCTCCTCACCACAGGCATGTACGCGATCATCCGGTACAGGGCGATAGCCCTCATCGCTGTAGGCCGGAGCTATGAAGAGACCATCCTGTTGTTCTTTGGTTTTCTCACCGTCTTCATCGGCGTAGCCTTCCTTGTCCACGCGGGCAACTACAAGCGGCTCTTTGCATACTCCTCGATCGAGCACATGGGCGTGATCGCGATCGCTCTTGGTTTCGGGGGGATGCTCGGTGTCTATGGCGCCCTGCTCCAGGTCCTCACACACGCCATCGGCAAGTCCGTGCTGTTCCTGTCCTCAGGCCACGTCGTGCTCGGGTACCGCACCCGCGAAGCGTCGGAGGTTCGCGGGGTGCTCGCTGTGTTTCCCCTCCCCGGGGCGGCCATGCTGTTCGGTGCGCTCGCGGTGGCGGGTTCGCCTCCGTTCGGGGTCTTCCTCAGCGAGGTCACGATCGTGCGTGCCGGGTTCGCCGGTGCGAACCCGGCGCTGCCGGGGCTACTGCTCATGCTGCTGGCCATCGGCTTCGTGTCGCTACTCGTGACCACACTTGCCATGGTGACAGGGGAGCGGCCTGTGACTGCGGTCGAGCCGCCCTACCCGACGCGGGGGAGACGAGTCCTGGCGTGTGCTCCCCTACTCGGAGGGCTGGGCGTTCTGACCCTGCTGGGGCTTTGGATCCCTGGGGGCCTCAACGAGTTGCTGGTGCACTCGGTCCGAGCGGTCTCATGAGCCGCGAGATTGAGGCCAGCCGCTACAGGGCCAATGACGGTGTCGAGTACCTGCGCGTGGGGATGGCGGAGGTGGAGGGCGTCGTCGAGGACATGACAAAGGCCGGGACGCGCTTGGCTGATCTGTTTGGTTCGATGGAGGACGAAGAGCTTGTCATCCGGCTGGTGTACGGGCGGGAGCCCGAGCCCTCCTACGCGGTTGTGCAGTGGCCTGTCCGGGGCGGTGGTTACCCACCGCTGTCGGAGGTTGCCCCCGCAGCATTCGTCGAGGAGTGCGAGATCTACGAGCAGTTCGGGCTGAAGTGTTCAGGGGCGAAGGGTCTCAACCGGCTGGTCGTACCCCCACACGCAGCTCCAGATTTCCCGCGCCTCGCGCATCGTCCGGGCCGCCAGGCACCGCCGCCGCACGCGCCGCACTACGTGACAGGCGAGGCCATCGAGTTTCCCGTCGGACCGGTGCGAGGCGTAGGCCAAGAGTCCCTGTACATGGGATTGGTGACGAGCGGGGAAGAGCTCATCGATCTCTACCTCATGGTCTGGCACAAGCATCGCGGCATCGAACGTCGGCTGCAGCAGCTCCGTCCACAACAGGCCCTCTTCCTAGTCGAGCGCGCCGAAGGCCTCTCGGCCGTGGGCAACTCTTGGGCGTTCTGCCGGGCTGTCGAGAGCATCACAGACGTCATGGTACCGGAGGCGGTGGAGCGCACCCGCGCCGTGGCCCTCGAGTTCGAGCGCATCTACAACCATGCGGCCTCCCTTGCTGCCCTGTGCCAGGCGACATCTCTCACTGTCGGTCAAGCGCAGGCGGAGGTTGCACTGGAAGAGCTCCTCCGGCTCAACGCTGCCGCGTTCGGTCACCGATACCTGTTCGGTGTGCTGGCCCCCGGCGGGGTGACTCGGGGCCCGGACGTTGGGGTCATCCGCGAGCGGTTCACAATGGCAGTCGATGAGCTGCGACGCGTCGCAGCTGCGCTTCGGTCGACGAACTCCTTCATGGACCGTGTCGAGGTCTGCGGCGTGGTATCCATCGATGACGCGCGACGGCTCGGTCTCGTCGGTCCCGTGGCCCGCGGTTCCGGGCAGGACCTCGACACGCGCCGTGATCATCCGTACGGCGCCTATCGGGATTGCCGCGTCGAGGTCCCGGTCCGGACCGCGGGTGACTGCCTGGCACGCATGGAGGTGATCTTGGCAGAGGTCGAGACCTCGGCGGCGCTCGTCACCGAGCTCGTCCAGGCTGGGCTCCGAGCCGGATCCGTCGACCTTCCCCCAGCAGCTGGAGCCGCACTCGGCTGGTGCGAGTCGCCCCGCGGTGAGTCGCTAGTCTGGGTGTCACTCGACCGGGAGGGCCGCATTCGCCGGGCACGGCTACGCCCGGCGTCGGCTCGCAACTGGAGAGCCTTCGATGACGCGGCCCGGTCGCGCAACGTCTTCACCGACATCCCGATCATCGAAGCCAGCTTCTGGCTGACGGTGGCAGGGTTTGCACGCTGATGGCTGTCTGGTTCCTCCGCGGGCTTCGTCGGGGGGTGATCACCACCCGCTACCCGAAGGCGATCGACAGCTGGACCGCCTCGCTCCCCACACCGCCGGCCTTCGATGCCAGGCGGCTCACCCCTGCCGTCGCGGACAGGCTCGTTGACGTCTGCCCGAGCGGTGCCCTGATTCGCGACTACGAGTGGCTCGTCTTGGACCTGGGTGCTTGCACAGCGTGCGGCAGGTGCATCGCCGTTTCACGGGGAGTGGCGCGGTCGAGCGGTGCCTTCGAGCTCTCGACGACGGAGCGTGGGCGCCTGATCAAGCGGATCCGGCTGAGGGACGACGTGCGGTGAGGCAGGGTGACGAAGTTCCCGCCGTGGCGACGCTGAGGGAACGAGTGCAGTCCCTCTTCGGGCGCAGCCTGCACATCCGCACCATCGACACTGGCTCGTGCGCCGTCTGCGAATCCGAGATCCGCTTGCTTGCCGCACCCCACTACGACCTCCACCGACTCGGCTTCTTCTTCACCCCATCACCCCGGCACGCCGACCTCCTGCTTGTTACCGGGCCCGCAGTCCGGGCCTTCGATCAGGCGGTCAAGAAGACCTATCTGGCGATGCCGGAGCCCAAGATCGTCGTTGCCGTCGGGGCGTGTCCCCTCGGTGGCGTGTACAGCGAGGATGCCTTCGTGCACGGGAGCCTCGAAGAGGTGCTACCGGTCGATGTCTTCATTCCGGGCTGCCCGCCGAGCCCTCTGGCTCTTCTGCAAGGGCTGCTCGTAGCGGTCGGCAGGTTGGCGGAGAAGGTGGACGCGCTCAGCTTCGTTGATGACGAGGCGGGGACGGGTGAGTGGTGACCGGGGCCTTGCTCATAGCGGCGGCGGCGACATGGATAGCTGCCGCAGGTGTCGGCCTGGCTGGCACAGGCGGGGTTGTGGTGCGGTCGTGTGGGCTCCTATCCTCCGCCGGCGGCGCGCTCGCCCTCGTCGGGGGCGTCCTGCTCGCACTGGGCGGCCATGGCACCGCCAGCCTTGCCGCCTCGGGCAGCGTGGTCGGCAACCTCGACCTCCGCGCCGCGCCGCTCGCTGCCGCGTTCATCGTGCTGCTCGGGCTGGTCGCTTTCGCCATCGGCTGGTACGCACCTCGCTATCACGATGCCGGTGCCGGCACGGCGCTCTATCTATTCATCTACAACGCCACACTCGTGGCGTCCCTCGCCGTTCTCGTTGCTGGCGACGTCGTGACCTTCCTGGTCGCCTGGGAGTCGATGACCCTCGGGTCCGGTTTGCTCGTACTCCGCCATCACCGCCGGGAGGGAGTCATGCAGGGGGCCCTTCTCTTCCTGGCGCTAGGCGAACTCGGCTTCATCATGATTGTTGCTGCCTTCGTGATCTTGGCGAGCCAGGCCCACAGCATGGACTTCCAGACGATCGCCGCCGCGGCTTCGCGGATGCCTTCGGGATGGCGGACAGCGGCCTTCCTGTTGGCTTTGTTAGGCTTCGGCTTCAAGGCCGGCATCGTGCCGCTGCACATCTGGCTACCGGCTGCACACCCAGTGGCGCCGGCAGATGGCTCTGCCTTCCTCTCGGGCATGGTGGTCAAGCTCGGTGTGTACGGTATCGTGCTCTTTGGCTTCTACCTGGTCGCACATGGTCCACCGTGGTGGGGGCAGCTCACCATGATCCTCGGTGCCGTGTCTGCCCTGCTCGGCATCCTCTACGCGCTGATGGAACGCGACCTCAAACGCTTCCTCGCCTACTCGACGGTCGAGAACGTCGGTGTCATCATGACCGCTGTCGGCGCCGGGATGACCTTTCAAAGCTACGGCCGCAGTGCCCTAGGGGCTTTTATGCTGCTCGTTGCGCTCTACCACGCGGTGAATCACGGCGTCTACAAGTCCCTTCTCTTTCTCGAGGCGGGTGTAGTCGAACACGGGGCTGGGACCCTTGACCTCGATCGGCTCGGTGGCCTCGTCCACCGCATGCCCGCCACGAGCGTCATCACCCTTGTCGGGACACTCGGGATCGCCGCTCTGCCTCCCCTCAACGGCTTTGTCAGCGAGTGGCTGATGTTCGAGGGCCTGTTCCAGGCCTTCCGCTTACCGAGCCACTTCGCCGGAGTGCTCATCGTGGTTGCCGCCGCGGTCCTCGGGCTGACGGCTGGCATTGCCGTCATGGCGTTCGCGCGAGCGTTCGGAATTGGATTCCTCGGCATGCCGCGCAGCAGAGGACCGGCCCAGGCCAGTGAAGGCGGGCTGCCGATCCTGGGGCCAGGCATCCTTGCCGCTGCTTGCGTCGCCCTGGGCGTCGGCGCACCGGCGGTCCTCTTGGCCTTGGCCCGTGTCGCACGGGCGGTTACCGGTGTGAACCTGCACGCCATCCTGTTCCAACCCAACCTTACGATTGTTCCGACACGCACCAACTTCTCAGCCTTCTCCCCCACGTACCTCGCAGTGTTCCTGGTCGCTGTGGCAGTGGTTCCTATTGCCATCTACCTGACTGGCCGGCCGAGGGGCCGGACCACCACGGTGCCCGTTTGGGATGGAGGCATCGTTGACTTTCGGGCACGTATGCAGTACACCGCTACGACCTATGCGAACCCGATGCGTGTCACCTTCGATCGCCTCTACCGGCCCGACGTCCACGTCGATCGCGCGTCCGAGGACCCGGCGGGGCGATCAGGACCCGTCCACTACCGCGTGCATGTACAGCCGTTGTTCGAGCGCTATCTCTACGGGCCCGTCGTATCGGCGGTGCGCGCCGTTGCCCGCTTCCTCCAACCAATTCAGTCGGGTGATGTAAATGTATACCTGCTCTACATCCTCGTCACGGCAGTCGCGGCCTACTTCATCGCCTCTCGTTAGTCATCAGCGGCGGTGGAGACAGCGCGCCGGTCCCGGTTGCGGTCCATGCGTGTTTCCAGGACGAGTCGAGGGCTCGGCGTCCCCGCCGGGGACAGCCGGTGAAGCCGGACGGGACGGGGGTCTCGAAGCCCATGGGATGCGGCCAGGGGCGCCTGAGTGGCGGAGTGGCGACCCCAGGTCTGTCCTCTGGTCGGCGAGAGGCTCAGTGACGTCGCCACCCCGTCAGGTCGGGAGCGCTCCTCGTCGCTGCCGTCCCGGACCGCGTCTGGACCGTTGACGTGCGGACCCTGGAGTTGTACGGTTCCACGTGAGAGGCGAGGGAGTCCACCTTCAGAACCGTCGGGATGGGACCGATGACTCCTGATTCGATTCGAATCGAGGCTTGTCTAGCACAAAGGTGACCTTGGATGTCTTCCGGGCCCGGTGACCAGGCGTTGTGGGGATGGCGGCTTGGATCTCGGAGTTCTTTTGTCGGATGCTCCGGCGGACCACCGAGCGTGGTCCTCGGTGCCTGAGGAGGAGGAGGCGAGATGCGCCGCTCGGGCGGCGGGTTCCTAGGAATCGCCGGGCGAAGGATCATGGACCGTTCGTTCTGCGGCGTAGTGGAGCGTGTGGCGCTCGAGGTGGGCGGGCTGCCGCGATGCGCTTCAGAGGGCTCCCGTGGCGGGGGACGAGGCTTTCGAGGGGAGGTGAGCCGGGCGACCGCCGGCTGAGGGCCATGGCTCCCTGTCCGGCCGTCATCCTGGTCCGCCACGGTTGTACTGCGCTCGACGCCAAGGGCTGCCTGTCCGGACGGATCAACGTGGGACTGGACGCGACCGGCCGCGACGAAGCCGCCGCGCTGGGCAGCGACCTGGCGGTGTCGAGGATGGCCGGCATCGTCACGAGCCCAATGAAGTGCGCGATCGAGACGGCCGATGCCGTGGCCGCCCTCCACCCCGGTGTTCGGGTAGAAGAGGATGCCCGTCTTCTCGAGCGGGACTGCGGCCAGTGGGCCGGCCGCCCGAGGGCGGAACTTCTGGCCGCGTATCCGGATGAGGACTCGGCTCCGGACGTGGAGCCGCGAGCGGCATTCGATGAGCGCGTTTTCAGGGCGTTCGCGAGCGCGGCCGAACGTGCGATAGTTGCAGAATCGGTCGTCGTCTTGGTTACCCATGATGCTGTTATCCGCACCATCCTCACGACCGTCATCGGCTTGCAGCCCAAGGGCGGCTGGAGGCAGCAGACGGGTTGTTGGAGCCGGGTCGAGCGGGCCTCGGAGGGCGGCTGGGTGGCGACCGTCGTCGACTGCAAGCCGACCACACGGCCCTTCACCATCGCCCCATAGCGGACCAGGGGCGTACCCGCTTCCCATCGACAAAATGTTGTTTCGGGCTGCTGTGGGTCCGTCGGGCCACTGGCGACTCCGGCTCAACCGAGTAGACACGCTTTGCTACGACGGACGGTCGCCTGCTACACTGGATGGAGGCGATGGAGTTCGCCGGGACTGCCTCCGCTGGGGGTTGATGACTCCTATCACTTGAGTTCACTAGTCGTCCGAGAGGTCCAAAGCATGGCAGGGGTCGAGGTAGGGCGATCCTTCATATGGGAGCTCCCAGCGGACGAGACCCGAGTCCGCCAGCCCTATCTGCCTGTAATCCACGAATCGAATCTAGGGCTTATCTGATCACTCAGCAGCGGTCGCAGTCATGAGCGATTTTCATCCCTTCGAAGACACTCGCCGCGAGTCGCCCGGGCGCTGGGCAGGGTCGTTGGTCGTCCGCGCGGCTGCCATGTCCGTCGAGTTGGACGACTGCCACAGGACCGACGGGGTGATGGTTTCCGCCCATCGCTTTGCAGTAGCTGACGGCGTCGACCACGTTGCCGGGTCTGGATCCCGGGCGTTGGAGGCAGTAGTTCGTCTGTTGGAGTTCCGCCAACCGGCAGGCAGCCTCCATCGAGCGCTCCGTAGCTCCAACTGGGACCTGTGGTACCGAATGGGAGCGCCCGTGAGCCCGAGCGGACTGGCGACGATCACCGTCGCCCTTTGGAGCGGCTACCGCTTCGTCATTGGCCACGTTGGTGACAGTCGCGCGTACCTGGTTCGCGATGGCCTTGCCCTCCAAGTCACAGACGACCACAGGACGACCGCGCAGGGCGGCCTAAGCGACGAAGCAGTCGCGAGGTTAGGCCAGCGACCCGCCGACTGGTCAGCCGACGTCATACGCTTGATCCCCGAACCTGGCGACCGACTCCTTCTCTGCACGGACGGGCTTTGGCGCTGCGTGACCGACGCCGTTATCGCCGAGGCGGTGTCCGGCCAGCTCCCTGCGATGGCGTGCGCCACACTCGAAACCTGCGCCACCTTCCAGGCAACGGAGAGTGCCTCGGCGGTCGTTGTCAGCGTTGACCTGCCGGGCCCAGGAGACTGACCCACACGCCGGGGTGACTCCGAAGCCCACAGGGGGCCGGAAGGTACCCCGGTCAGGCATCTGACCATCGACGCACATGTCGGCTCGAGGATGTCCCGCTTGGCGTGGAACTTGGGTGACGGGCACGAGCGGCTGAGCTACGCGGCCGCCTCCTGTTTGTCAGCGTAGACGGGGCGGTGTGACGGCGCCTCCGGCGTGCTCGTCGAGCGCTGCTCGGAGGGCCTGCAGGTGCATGTGACCGTTGACCCGCCGGAACCGCTTGGTCGCCTCGGCAAGCCCGGCCGCGCCCCACCGCAGCGCCATGCTGCCCGACTCCCAGCGCTCCAAGTGGACGCCTTCTTCCCGCCGAGGGGACGGTCGCCTGCTATGTCGGGCCTTGTCGCCTGGCTCCGACCAACCAGGCCGGTACCTCGGAGCGGAGGGAGCAGACCTGCTCCGATGAGGGCAGCTCACGAGCATCGGCGCGATGGGCGGCGATGGTCGCCTCTGCCCCCTGGCGTAGGCGTGCAGCCCGCCGTGCCCACGCGGCCACCACCAGGCCCGAACATGCGGGGCCCCCCGGCCGGTCGAGAAGCCACCGTGCATGAGGAAAGCACAGGCCGCCGTCATCCCTGGCGGCCATGGGGCCAAGATATACCTCCGGATCCGAGATGAGCAGATCGCAGTACGCATCGACGGTCACCTTCTCAGCCTCGCATGCCGTGCAGCGCGTACCCCCTGGGCCGATCCCAACGCGGTGACGTCGACCGCGGCGGGACCGCTCGACGAGCAACCGGTGGGCGATGTCGAGGAGCAGCTCCTCGAGCAGAGCCAGACCCATGGTGTCAACCTCCGCCGCGGCAACGTCGACGCTGAGGAACAAATGGTCCCGGCAGAGTCCCCCGGCACGAGTGATCGACTCGCGGACACGGGCGTCCGTGATATCAGTCATCATGAGGGTCCGCGCGTACTCACGTCCGGTTCGCTCTGCCGCCCGGCAGACAGGGCAGCCCGGTCGACGTAGGTCCTCGAGGAGATCGAACAGCACCAGATAGCTCATCAGCCGATACGGCGGGTTTCGGGGCCGAGCAGGCCGAGGACGCGGCTGCAGGGCCATCGGGCGCGACGCCGATCGGTCGTCGCTACCTCTTCGTCGAGGCTGGCGGCGTAGTCGTCCGGCTCCTCCCACCGGGGACATGAGTGCAGCAGCGGGCAGGTTGCGACCCCGTTGCCGTCTGGCGCGCACGCCGGCTGTCGTCCAGTCCGGAACACGGAGAGAGCGCGCCAGAGCAGGAGCACTTCCTCCTCGGTCACCTTGGCCACGAACCAACCCCACTGGCGAGCGTCCAGCTACCGTGCTCATCCTGGTGCAGCCAGGGCGGCGGCCACTCGGCCAGCCACCCCAGGGCTTGGATCCACGACCGGGCGACCGTTGTAGCAGCGGCTCGACCGTTCCCGCTCATCGAGGTGAGAAGCACCCGCAGACGGTCATGGAGATCATCGAGGTTGCCGGCCAGCTCCCGTACCTCGCCCGGGTCCTTCGGTGCCCGAGAGCGGTGCAGGAGATGAACTCTGCATACCAACCCCGTCCCGCCGACGCAGTCCGGGCATGCGTCCTCCAACCAGCCGGTCTCCTGACCGAACATCGGTGCGCCGGCGATGGAACCAACGATGCCCTCGAGGCGCTTGCGTTCCCGGCTCACAGGCCGGGGCGGTGGCAACTGGGGGGACTGGGCGTGCGTCTCCTCACAAGCGACGCATGGTGCAGCGCTCCGCAGCCCCAGCACCCTGCGTGTCGGGCGCACGAGCGAGAGGCGGAGCTGAGCTGTGCTTCTCTCGACGAGCTCGCTGCAGAGGATCGCGGTCTTGAACGGGCTCCGGTAGAGTTCACAATCAACAGCCGCGTACCACCAGAAGTGGCGCCTGCACAGGCCCCACGCCCTCCACAGCTGGCGGCGCACCAGTGGTGTCGTCCAACCACCTCGAAGTAGGGAGATCAACGTCCTGAGCTCGAGCGGCGCGAGGACCCATTCCGCTGGCTCCGTCGGGCACTGCTGCTGGCCGGCCGTCCTGTGTTCTGCCATCCACCTGTCCTTCGCAGTGAGCTTGGTCAGGTGTCATCAGCCCGGTGAGGGGCGAACTCGGCGGACGCCATCGCCTATAACCGCTTTGCGGCCAACGCTACCGTACCCGCCCAGCCTTCGGAAAGCACTGTTGACGAGCGACACGTGCTTCTCGGACGACCGGGCCCGTTGGCGACGGTGACGTTGGCGACAGTGACGTTGAGGATGACGCCCGCCCGCCGGGGGACGCGCCTTCGCCCAGTTCCAGGCGAGCCTGGCACCATGATGGGAGGAGATGCCCGGGTGCCTTCCTGGCCGGTCCAGCTCGAAGCGGTACGCCTGGAAGGCCCACCCCGAGAGAACCGTGAGCCTGGCTAGCGCTACATCCTCGCGCCGCGGTGTGACAAGGGGCCCCCACCCCCGGCCCGACATCACACCTGGCCCGCTGCAACCGCCGGCTTCGCCAGACGCGACGATCTCATGCCACCTCCGACGTGGCGTTCGCCACCCGATCGCAGGCGCGCAACGTGGCTACCAACACGTCGGTGCGTGTACCAATGTGGGCCCCGGCCGGATGCTCCCTGGACGACTTCACCGGGCGAAGGGGACGACCCGATCTACGACGCCGGGCTCCCTGCCATCCGCTGGAGGCGGCCGCCGAAGCCGCTCGCCTCGTGCTCGCCGCCCGTGCGGAGAGCCACACCAGCGGTCACGAGGGCCTGGCCGACACCATTGCCCGGTGCAGTCCTACCAAGGCTGCCGGCGCTCCCGTCACGCCTCCGCCCGCGTCGCTGCCCGGGTCTCACGGACCAGGGTGGTCACGCCCACGCCGACCACGGACACCATCACCAGGACGATCGCGATCCCCAGGTGGTCGAGATTGTGCACGTGCAGGCCGGTGACGAGGCTGAGCCCGGCGGCGCTCGGAAAGGCGAGGCCGAAGGCACCTCCGAGCACGAAGGCCACGCCGTCCCAGGTGAGGGTGCGGCCGGCGGTCCTGAGGGCCAGGCGCCGAATGTCGTCGGGTGACAGGCCCCGCCGGGCGGCGATCAGGCCGAAGATGCCCCCGGCCAGGATCTGCATGTCCATGGTGCCGAGCCCGAAGAAAGCACCGGGCACCCAGCCCCAGAGCGCCGAGTGCTCGGCCGGTGCCAACACGGTGTAGATGATGATCGTAAAGGCGCCGAAGCCCCACCCGGCTACGAACCCATGCACCGCCGGCATCCACGGGCGGGGATCGCTGAGCAACTCCCCCTCGCCATCGTCGGCATCCAGTGAGTGTGCCCTGAGCCCCGGCAGGTGGAGATGCACTGTCCGTCGTTGGCGCACGATCACCATCCCCGCCGCGATCATCAACGTCCCGACGCCTAGGTAGACGACATAGTCCACCGAGGCGAAGGTGAACACCCGCGACGGTCCCAGGTAGGCCAGTTCGCTGGCGAGGGCCCGCTGCACCGTGAACGCCAGTGAAAAGGTCAGCCCGGCGCGCAGGCCGCGCTTGGTCGAGTAGCCGCCGATGGCGTAGCTGAAGGTGATGGGCCAGGTGTGCTCGTCGGGGGTGATCCCGTGCACCATTCCGAGCACGAAGGCGGTGGCGACGATGGCCAGCCCCGCGACGTGCGTCGGGTCCCAGATGTTTGATCCAGGCCAGGAAGGCCATCAGCCGCCCTCGCCGAGCCGGTCCCGGGACCGAGCAGCTCCGACCCGGCGTCACAGGCGCGACAGGTGCCTGTGCGCACCAGCCGATGCCCCGATACGACGAAGCCGCAGCTGTCCCGCACCTGACTCGACGACCCCTCCACCACAGCGCAAGGCACAGGCTCGACCGCTGCGCACACGTCGCAGACGAGGTGCCGGTCCTTGTATTAGCGTGTCGGACACGCGACTCACGAGCAAGGGCCTGAGCGGGCCTCCGCGAAGTTGTCGCGTGTTGGGCGTCGGCGGGGTGGTGATGCCGGTGCCCGCAAGCAGAGACGGCGCCGAGTCGCGGGACCGGTCCCGCGACTGCGGTCGGGGCGCGCCGGCGCCGGGGTCGAGTGGGGTCGAGTCGAGATTGCCGGCTGCAGTCGTGGCGGCCGGCAGCGGCTCGCCCCGAGCGGGGTGCAGGGCGTCGAGGTGGGTGCTGGCAGGTGAGGCGGGTGCTTTCAGGTGATGCGGGTGCTTTCAGGGCCGGACAGGGGCTGTGGGTGCACCCACCTGAGCCGGACGAACCCACCTCGGGGCGGTGAAAGCCCCGAGAAGCCTCCCAGCCCGACACAACCGGCGGCCGCCGCCGCCCATGGCGGTGGCGGTGCCACAGTGCGCGATGGTCGCACCTTCATCGGTGCACGTCTCTCGGATCTGCCGGCCCACCCCGGCCTGTCTCCCGCCGGCGAGCTCCGCTAGCAGGGGATTCGTGTGCGACACCCAGGTGCACCGCCGGAGGAGTTACTGGTATCCACCCATGGGAGGTGACGCGAAAGTGCTCATATGGGAGGCGTCCCAGTCTGGCGGACGACGAGCGTGCCGCAAGCGAACCGGCCGACGACCGGCAAGAACGGCTCGATCCGCGCAGCACGGTCGCTTCCACATTACGCGTCGAGAGGGTTCCTGGCCGACTCGCCTTGCCTGCCGTTGCCCGTATCGGCTCTTGTACCGTTGGCGGCGCATGCGACGGAGGATCGACGGCTGGCAGCAGGACGAAGCCGCTGACTGGGTGGCGCTCCTCGACTGCGGCCACCGCCGCCACGTCCGCCACCGCCCTCCTCTTTGGCCCAACCCCTGGGTCGGGCAGGAGGAGGGCAGGACCGCCCACCTGGGGACGTTCCTCGACTGCCCGCTCTGCGACCGCGGGGAGCCGCCCGGGCTCGCTGCGGAGGCGGCTACCGGCGCGGAGCGGTCCGCCCCCTCCGAGGACCTCGGGGGTGAAGCGGCGTGCCTGGCCAACCTCATCTGCCCCCACTGCGACGCTGTGGTCGGGGATGGGGGACATCGACCGTCGTGCCCGGCTGCGCCGGGGACGGGGACTGCCGGGACCTGATCGCCCGGTCCTCCAGGCGGTCACCGCTGCGGCGCCCGCGCCGCCCGGGCGGGGCGGGCGGGAGCCGCGACGGCGAGCCGCACGGAGCGGTGCTACGCGCCGTCCGCTGCGAAGGTGACCGGCCGCGACCGCCTGCCGGAGGCGACGGCGCGGACCGTAGCCCAGTACTGCTTGCCCGCCTGGGGTGTGAGCAGGGCTTCGCGCAGTGACACCACCGGCCCGGTGCTGGAAGTCGTGGCCACGAACTCGGTGTTGGAGGTCCGCAGCGAAGCCGGGGCGTTGGGCGCAGCCCCGGAGATGGTCAGGACGTAACGCTGCCGCCGGCCACCGGCGACCACGAAGGGGAACCGCACCTGGCCCGCGCTCACGATCGGCGCCAGCATGGCCGGCATGCGCGACGTCCGTGGGCGCCCTACCGTCGCGACGGTCAGCGTCCCGAGGGGCGTGCCGTTGGAGGAGACAGCGACCTCGACCGGCCCGGCAGGGGTCCCATACGGAACGTCGAGGAGGAGCCCCGTGACGATCAGGTCCGAGGGCACCTTGCTCACTGCCTCGACGGGGAACGTCACCGTCCGGGCAGCCACGCTCGCCGGTGCGAGCTGGGTGGCGGTATCACTCGGATTGGACACCCTCGTGGTACCGACAGGCGTCGAGTGCAGCGCGAAGTGCACGCCTGGCGCGCAGTGCAGGCTGAAGGTCAGGTCGTGGGTGACTGTTCCAGCGGCACGCTCGGTCACCGAAACGGTGGCGGCGGCTTGGTGGCGTGTGAACTCGAGCAGGTACGGGTCGCTCGAGGCGGTGATCGTCGCTCCCGCCGAAGTGCTGCTCGCCGGCGGAGCTGCCGCTGTCACCGGCGTGTGTGCCAACGCCACCTGGTAGGCGCCGGACAGGACGTGGCGGCCCCTCGTCAGGGCCGGGACCGCCGGCGGGTGGGCCTGTGGCCGGAAGAACATCGCCATGCTGTGGACGTGGGGCGCGCCCGCGTTGCCGAGGTACGGCAACCCGAAGCCCGCCTCGATGGTCCGCAGGATCGAGTACTCGTTGTACGGTGCCGTCGACACCACGTGCCGGGCGGTGTTGGTGATCACGATGGCCACCGCATGCCCACCGCCGTCCACCCCCCCCGGGGAAGGGGAAGGCGGCATTGCCGCTGAGCAGCGTCCCGGCGGGCACGACGGGGCTGCCAGCGACGCCCCTGTGCGACAACCAGAAGCCGTCCGTGGGGTTGCTGGCGTCGTAGCTGGTCTCGTCGAACTGGACGAAGATCGCCGACTGCCCCTGGTGCCACACGCGGGAGTGCATGATCCGGGGGATCCAGGTGCGGAGGAAGTTGTTGCTCGCTCGCTCCAAGGCCTGGTCGGATGCGCCGGCACCCCCCGGTCCGGCACCCTGGAACGAGAACTGCCCCGGCGCACGGAAACCGCCCTCCATGTTGTTGAGGGTGTTGGGAGCGATCCACACGAAGTTGGGGACCTTCGACGTGCGCAGGGCGGCCGTCAGCCGGCGCAGCGGCTGGAGGTGCGCCACCCGGCTGGGGTTGTCAGCGATGTCCTTGAACCGCAGGAAGGTGCTGGCGCCCTTCTGGTACGAGTACGTGGGATGGGCGGCCGTCGAGAACCTCGAGTGCTGGTAATAGGCGCCCCACGTGAGGCGGTGCGCTGTGAGCTGGTCCACGATGTTCCGGTAGGGCAGGTTGTGACCCGGCTGGTTGGGCAGCTGGCGGCGGGCCGTCGTTCCGCTGAGGATGCCGATGCGGTTGGGCGAGCTCGCATTGCTGATCCCGTAGTAGCGGGTGGCGAACCCGTAGGTCCTCGCCAGGTAGTGCAGGTAGGGGACATCCTGCTCGTTCATGATGTCGTTGTAGCTGTGGTTCTCCAGCATGATCACGAAGACGTGCTTCAGGTGGGGGACTCCCACGGCTGCATGTGCCGGCGAGGCCAGGGCTGCTGCTGGCGTCGCAGTGGAAGAGCCGATCCCGATGCCCGCCAGCAGGGACACGGACCCGAGAGCGGACATCAGCCTCCGGCCGGACATCACCCGGCGGAAACGATTGGGGCGGACCGATGAACGTGGCATTGCTGACCTCCTGTGTCACTGCCTGGTTCCATTGCCTGGTGTGTCTGCCTTGTATGTCTGTCTTGTGTCATCGCTGCAAGTCGAGCAACTCCCAAGCGTCGGGCTCTCCCGAGACCGACTCGATGTCCATCCCCTTGTCGGTCTCGATGCCACCGAAGAACCAGAGGAGCGCACCGAGGAGGCCAACCCCCCAGATCACCAGGTTGAACCCGATCAGGGAGGTGGTGGAGAGGTGCTGTGCCCAGTAGATCGTCCCGATGTACCCGCCGATGCTGACGAACCGCACGACGGCGGTGAGCCTAGCCTGGCACGGTACCTGGTCGGCCAAACCTCTCCGTCGAGCGTGTCTTGGACCAGATTGCCCACATTGGTGAAGACATCGAGCAGGACCAGCAGTACCCAGAACAACGCCAGGGCTTTCACCCCTCTACATGCCGGATCGGTCGGCTCTACACCAGGGCGCGCGGCTGACCGGCCTTCGGCCGCCACCCGCAGGGTCGAGCAGGTGGTCTAGTAGGAGAAGGTCGCCGGGCGGGACCATCCACCGTCGAGGGCGCGCACCCGCACCCAGTACTGCTTACCGCCGAGAGCGGTGAGCTCGGCCAGCGGCGCCGGCACGACGGGAGCCGTGAAGCTCGTCGTAGCGTAGAACCTCTGGTTGGGCGGTGCTGTCATGAGAGGATTGGTGCCGGAGATCTCGATCTCGTAACGCTGGTGACGGCGGGCGCCCGCAGCGGGGACGAAAGCAGGAACGACGCTGCCGGATTGCACCACTGGGGCCAGCATCACCGGCACCCTCCCTCGCGGTGGGCGGGCGAC
>JAJZJY010000443.1 GCA_021809885.1 Actinomycetes bacterium | reverse complement strand
TCCCGGCAGCCCAACCCGAAGGTTTCGGCTCGTCTACGGCGACATCAGCCGCGATACCCGGGGCGTGGTGGCCATCGGTGTCCGCGACGAGCACGCCATCTACCGACTCGCTGCCGAACGGATCCCTGGCGGCCAGGGACCGGATCTCTCCGAGGAGTCCTGAGCAGCCCGCGGAGGGCCGGCGATCATGACCTCAACCAGTCCCAGTGGGCGATCGTCAACTGACACGGCGAGGACCGGGATGGCCGTCTTGCTACAGGTCGACTTCCCGGCCCATGCCCCGTGCACCTGCGCCTTGGAGGACAAGTGCGACGGCGGCCGCGTCTTGGACGGCTACGCCCACCGACTTGTAGAGGGTGATCTGATCATCGCGGGTGCGTCCGGTCTTGGTGCCGGAGATCACCTCGCCCAGCTCTGCGTGAACGTGCTCCGCGGTGATCACACCGCGCTCTAGCGGGTCGGCGAGATCGCGGTTGGGGGGGACCGCGCCGAGCGCGGCGTGGCGGGACTCGACGAATAGCACCGAGTCGGCGACGGTGGCGTCGTCGAGCTCACGGCCCCGCGGGTTGTAGCCGACCGAGGTGAGATGAACCCCCGGATCGATCCACTCGCGGCGCACGACCGGGTCGATCGCGTAGGTCGCCGCGCACGCGACATCCGCGCCCGCCAGCGCCTCTTGGTAGGAGCCGGCGGCACGAACCTCGAAATCGAGGAGCGAGGACAGGTCAGCTGCGAGGGCGGCGACTTTGGCTTGGTCGCGCCCCGCGACGCGGATCTCGGCGAAGGGGCGTACCCGGGCCACGGCCAGCGCGTGGGCACGGGCCTGCACGCCGGTCCCGAGGACCGCCAAGCTCGTAGCATCCGCCCGGGCGAGCACGCGCACCGACAACGCCGAGCACGCCGCAGTGCGCGCCGCGGTGATGTGGGTGCCGTCGACCAGTGCGACCGGCCCCCCGTTGGTGGGGTCGAAGGCGACGATCACGGCCTGGCGGACGGGTAGCTCGCTGCCCGCGTTGGCGGGAAAGACCGTGACCAGCTTGGTCATGAGCACACCGAGCGACGGCACGTAGCACGCCATGTCCAGCACTCCGGTGGCAGTGTCGGCGTCGACGAAAGCCGCTGCGCGCTCGGGCAATGAAGCGGCGCCTGCGCTTAGGTCCGCCATGGCAGCGGCCAATGCGTCGATAAGGGCGTCGATGTCGAGCAACGCCTCGACGTCGTGGCGACCAAGGACGAGCACCCGGCGAACCGTAGCACGGCCGCCACCCGACTCCCTCCCGGGCTTACGCCGGCAAAGTGTAATGGTCTACAGCGGCCCACGTCCGTGACACAGAAGTCCGAGATTGCGCTGTGTCAGGAAGCGATCGGCTTGTGAGAACGCTGCCTTCGCTTCGCGGGCAGAGCGCCTGAAGCCCGCGAAAACTTGTCTGGCGAGCTTGGACGGTCCGGTGGAGTACAACTATCTCTATGGCCATCGTCACCAGCTCCGGCTTCGCTCACGTCCGCCTCACCGTCACCGACATCAAGAAGTCCAAGGAGTTCTACGACAAGGTATTCGGATGGCCCGTGGCGATCGACGCATCGGACCAGGTCGACGAGCCAGGCGTTCGCCAATCGCCGGACCGGTTCTACGGGGGCGTCGTCTACCAGACTCCCGCCGGCGCCTTGTTTGGGCTGCGGCCGGTCGGCACGCAGCGTTTCGATTCGAAGCACACCGGTCTGGACCACATCAGCTTCATGGTGGGGTCACGAGGAGACCTCGTCGAGGCGCAGCGGGCACTCCAAGACGCTGGCGTGGAGCACGGAGACATCAAGGACCTTCCTGATGCCGGCCTCGCCATTCTGTCGTTCTCCGATCCCGACGGAGTCCACCTCGAGCTGACCGCTCCCCTCGGCTAGCCGGTCGAGGACCAGGCCGGCCGGAGTGTAGGTGACCGACAGGCCGTCGAAGAATGTGCGCCCCGGTGTTAAATCGGGATGGTCAACAGACCCATGCTCGCATCGGGTCAGGTCGCCGAGTCGTTGCAGCGTCGGCGCGACGCTGTTGCGGGGCGCATCAAGTCGGTACGTGCTCTGCGCGCCAGGCAGGAGCCCCTGGAGGCGTTCGTCGGCGCGATCTTCGATCACGGGGTCGCGATGTTGCAGACGGAGTTGGCATGGATCGAGAACACCCTGCGCACCCTGAAGGAGGACACGATGCCGACCTACGACATCAAGAAGCAACGCAAGGACCTCTACGCGCCGAGGCCGGGGGACTTCGAAATCGTCGAGGTGCCGCCGCTCGAGTTCCTCATGGTCGACGGCCACGGTGATCCGAACACCTCGATCGCCTATCGCGAGGCGATCGAAGCCCTCTACGTGGTGTCCTATGCGGTCCGCGCCGTGGCGAAGGCACGGCTCGGGAACGTACCCGCCGTAGCCCCGCTGGAAGGGCTATGGTCCGCAGACGATCCGGAAGCCTTCCGAACGCGCGACAAGAGCGCGTGGGACTGGACGATGATGATCGCGCAACCCGACTGGGTCACCGTCAACCTGGTCGAAGAAGCGTTGGCCGGCGCGCGAAAGAAGCGGCTGCCGGCGCTCGACCTCATCCGCTTCGAGCGCTACTCGGAAGGGCGGAGCGTGCAGGTCCTCCATGTAGGCTCCTACGACGACCAAGGGCCCACGCTCGATCGCCTGCGTCGCGACTTCCTCCCCGCGAACGGACTCGTCCCAACAGGGCGCCATCATGAGATCTACCGCTCCGATGCCCGCAAGACCGAGCCGGCACGACTCAAGACCATCTTGCGCCAACCCGTCAGCACATAGTCGGTCACCAAGACCAGGGTGACCACGCCGTCCCAAGGGCCGATCCCCAAACGGTGATGCCCGATAGCTGGCCCAAACCGGGCCGGGATGCTCCCCAGGCCCTTCCCTCTACGGCCCGATGTGCACAGCAGCGCCCGTAACGTCCGACGAGTACCCGATCAGGGCCCAGCTCAGCTTGCCCAGACCGGGCGCAGCGGGGCGGTGAGGCGGAGCCGGGCGCGAAGCGAGCCGATCGTCCCCGGAGCAGGTGCCGGCAGGTTCCCTGTGGCGGTATGCGTGCGCCGAGCTGGCTCTCCCACAGACCACAGGCGGTGTCGAGGGGGCCGAAGTTGCTCACGACCACCGGCGTGCCTGCCCCACCTGGGAGCACCACCTCCAAACTGGCCACGGTGTGGGCGTGAGCGGCGGCCTTCATTCCATTCCCGGCCCGTTGAGGGCGGGACACGCGTCGCTGGTGGCAAGCCCAATCGTTGCTGTGGTCCCGTGACCGAGGTCGGTCGGCACGCGCCCGCCGTCGGGGAAGCTGCCATGGGGAGCCCTTCGGACGGCGAGTGGCCCACGGGTTCCGTCGGCCATCGTGGCGACAAGGCGCGGGTGACCCCCGATACGACAGGTCGCAGCGCCGACGTTGGTAACGACAATTTGTCCGAATACGGTACCGGCAGCGGCCCCCCTCCTTCGAAACGCCCACGAAGTGCCGTGGGGCGACACGCCGGAGCAGGGGCGGGCGTCGTGGTGGTGGTGGTCGTCGTCGTGGGCACGGTAGCGAGCGGTGGAGTGTCGATCCACGCGACGGGCACTGTGGACTGCGTCGCCCCCACCCGCGTCCGTGCTGTCTGCGCGCAGCCAGCGAGGGTGACCAGAGCCGCGAGCCCGCACACCAGCGCCCCCCCGCCATCGACCGGCATGCCAGGCGCTGTCGCTCGGGGTTGGTTCCCTGCGCTGGTTGCATCCGGTCACAGGGACGCAACGCCTTCCCTGGAGGTGGTCGACGGTGCACTTGGGGTTGGACTCTGCTGCTGCGGCGAGGTTCTTGGCGTCGGTGCGCGAAGGGCGTGGTCTCAAGCCTTCCGCCCGGGCTGCTGGTGTGGGCAAGGAGACCGGCTACCGGTGGCTGCGGCAGTCGTTCCTGGCGTTGCGGGATGAGGGCCTGAGCTGAGCTGGTCGGTGGCTTCTTGCTGTCGGCGCGCGTGCCGGCAGCGGTCGGCCTCCTGATTGCACGCGGGGCGAGGGGTTGCTCCGTGGGCGATACCTTGAACGGAGGATCCCCGTGCGGGCGGCCCATGGATCCCGCAGCGACACGTGCTTCGGGCGTACGACCTGGTGCTCTGCGCAGAGTAGTCGGTCGCGGGTCGTCAGGGCACGGCGATGCCGTCGGCCTGTGCCGCGCCGCCGCCGGCCCCCAGCGACGGCCACCGGTCCTCCGCCCAGGCACCCCAGTTGTCCCAGGGCACCGGCGGCCGTCCGGCGCCGGCAGGGAACCCTTGCAGCTCATCCTCCTCCGGGACCTCGAACTGCTCCCGGAAACGGTCGAGGTCATCGGTGGTCAATGGGAACGTGCGCTCCGGGGTGCGCTCCCACCGCTCGGTGATGCGGCCGAGCTGAGTGGCACGGTCCACCTCGAGGTAGACGGACTCGAAAGCGCCGCCGCCCTGCTCGGCCAGCGAGCGAAGGGCGAGCCGCTCGTGGCGTGTCCAGCAACCGAAGTCCACCACGGCGCTCACTCCGAGGCGGAGAGCGTCTAGGGCGACGGTGATCAAGCGACCCTCGAGCACGTCGCGCTTGCCGCCCGCCTCGGACTCGCCGAATAGCGGGATCATCCACTCATCCGGAGTGAACCGCAATGCCCCGTGCTCCTGGGCCAGCCGCCTGGCCTCAGTGGTCTTGCCGGCGGCGGGGAGACCA
>JAJZJY010000442.1 GCA_021809885.1 Actinomycetes bacterium | reverse complement strand
AGCGCCGGCCGTTGAGGCGGGCGAACATCCCCTTCTGGGCCTTGTAGACCCGGGTGAACTCGGCGAACAGCCGGTCGTAGACATCCCTCGTCGCAGGGTCGGGCGTGAAGGTGGCGTCGAGGGCGACGTGCGAGCGCACCTCGTCGGGGTGGAGGGCGCCGAGCGCCATGCCGGCCAGGAGGGCCGCCCCCCGCAGCTGGGCATGCAGCGGCTCGGCGACCCGCTCCACCCGGCGGTCGAGGACGTCGGCGACCACCTGGCACCAGAGGTCTGACTGGGCGCCCCCGCCGATCAGGCGGATCGGTTCGAGCCTCCGGCCGGCGAAGCGCTCGACGGCGCCGAGCAGCCACCGGCTGTTGTACGCCACCCCCTCCAGGACGGCGCGCGTCAGGTGGGCTCTGGTCGTCCCGAGGCCGACGTTGAGAAAGCCGCCCCGTGCGCGGCGATCGAGGATCGGGGAGCGCTCGCCGGTCAACCACGGCACGAACACGACGTTCCCGCTGCCAGCCGGAACCTTCGAGGCGCCGTCGAGGAGCAGCCGGTAGCCGTCGGCTGGCACGCCGAGCGCGTCCCGGAACCACTCCAGACAGCGGCCGGCGTTGTCCTGGTTGTCGACCACGAGGTAGCGGTCCGGGGTCACGCCGGGGACGGTGGCGAGGGCGTTGAGGGCGTCGGTCCTCTTCCGGGGCACCGGGCAGCTGATCCATGAGGTCGTGCTGATGGCCAGGTGGGGCTCGTAGTCGCCCACGGCGCCAGCACCGAGCGCCGCGGAGTGCAGGTCCGTGATACCGGTGACGACCACCGCCCCGGCGGGCAGCCCGAGGTCGGCGGCGACGGACGGCAGGATCGGCCCTACGACCGATCCGGTCGGTCGCAGGGGGGGCAGCTTCGCCGGGTCTATCCCCGAGAGACGGACGAGCTGCGCGTCGTAGGCGCAGGTGCCGGCCCGCCGGTTGTCGGTGAGCCAGGCGGCCGTCACCGAAGCCGGGCAGGCCGAGGCCACGCCGCAGAACCGCATGGAGAGTTGGTCGACCGGCTCCAGGTACCAGCGGGCGGCGCGGGCCACCTCGGGGCGGTCGTACTGGAGGTGCAGCATGTGGCCGAACGAGTCGTCGCCGGCCGTGGACGGCGGTACCCCAGACCGGCGCAGCCACTGCAGGGCTGCCCCCGGCCGGTAACCGAGCAGCGGGCCGCCCACCACCCGCCGGGCGTGCGGCCCACCGCGTGTGTCCATCCACATGACGCACTCGGCGACGGGGCGTCCGTCGGCGTCGACGGGCACGGTGCTCGCCCACTGTCCGGTGATGCACACGGCGGCCACCCGGCCGGCGGCATCGGGGGCGGCCGCCACCCCGCGGCGGGTGGCGGCGACGACCTTGCGCCACCAGTCGTCGGCATCCTGCACCGCCCCGCCACCGTCGAGCCACGTGGTCTCGACGCGAAGGCTGTCCTGCCATGCCATCTTGCCGAGCAGTGACACCAGCCCGACTTTCAGTCCGCCGGTGCCGAGGTCGACCGCCAGGACGTGGCGGTCGTCGCCGGTCATCCCGCCGGCGGCCGGGCGCTCTGGCCGTCCAGGTAGTCGACCATGAACGCCCGGATGACGGCGTCCACCTCGGCGGTGAGCCCGCCGGGCACGCCGCCGTAGACGGCACCCGATGCTGGCGCCTCGCCGGCATGCTGCTCGGCATAGGCGACGGCATCGGCGAGGTCTGCCTCCCATGCCTCTGCCACGCCGGGATGGGTCTGCGGACGGGTGACGCACATGTGCAGGGCGTCGGGGTACTGCTGCCCGTTGAGGCGCCAGCCCCTGGTGCGCAGGAAGTCGTTGACGTGGTACACGTCGATGTCGTCGGACGTGAAGCTGAAGAGGAACGTGGGCTGCCCCACGAGCCGTAGTCGGGGGTGGGAGCTGACAGCGTTCTTCATGCGCTCGGCGGTCTCGAAGATGGCCCGGGCGTAGCGGCTGTAGCCGTCCCGGCCGAGCGACACCATCGCCGCCCACGTGGCAGCGAGCAGTCCGCCCGAACGTGAGCCCTCGATGCCCGGAGAGGCGTACTTGCCCCCGCTCCAGTCCGTGAGCATGAAGTACTGGGCCCGGCGTTGCGCCGCGTCGCGGAAGAGCAGGGTGGACGTGCCCTTGAAGGCGTAGCCGTACTTGTGGGTGTCGGCGGAGACGGTCGTCACCCCGGGGACCCGGAAGTCGAAGGCCGGGACCGGGTAACCGAGCTGTTCGCCGAAGGGGAGGATCCACCCGCCCAGGCACGCGTCCACGTGCAGGCCGACGCCTCGCTCGAGGGCGACGGTGCCGAGCTCGGCGATCGGGTCGATCGTCCCGTACCCGTAGTTGCACGCCGAACCGACGATGGCGACGGTGTCACCGTCGATGTGCCCGGCAACCCAGTCGAGGTCCACCTGGGTCGTCAGCGGGTCGACGGGCGCCCTCCGGACCTCCACGCCCAAGAGGTGGCACGCCTTGTCGAAGGCGGGGTGCGCTGTCTCAGGCTTGACGATGTTGGGCCGGCCAGCGACGGTGGCGTGCTCCCGGTAGGAGAGGACGGCGTGGAGGATGCTGCCCGTTCCCCCCGTGGTCACGAGGCCGACGGCGTCGTCGCCGGCGTGGAACAAGTCGAGCGCCATCGAGACGATCTCACCCTCGAACTTGGTGGCGCTCGGGCACATGTCCCGTTGCAGGGCGTTGGCGTGGGCGAACAGGCCGAAGGCCTCGTTCATGAACCGGTAGTGGTCGTGGTCACCGCAGTACATCGTCCCCGAGCACTTCCCGGACTCCCACAAGGCGTCCTCGTCCTCGGCCATGGACCGCAACTCCGCCAGGATCTCGTCACGGGGTACACCGCGCTCGGGCAGGGCGCGGTGGACGGGGAACCGGTCGGCGTAGGGGGGGTCGCTCACGGCGCGTCCTCTGCGTCCGGGGCAAGGGCTGCGAGGGCCGCGGCGTGGAGGGCGGGGTTGGCGGCGGCTACCACGTACCCGCCGGTGAGCGGGGGGGCGCCGGTCCAGTCGGTGACGACACCGCCGGCGGCCTCCACCACCGGGACGAGCGGCAGGATGTCGTATGGCTGGAGTCCGGCGTCGAGGACGAGGTCGACGTGGCCGAGGGCCAGGAGGCAGTAGGCGTAGCAGTCGCCGCCGAAACGGGTGAGCCTGACCCGCGAGGCGAGGCGGGAGAAGGCCTCGCCGGCAGGCCCCGGGGGGAACATGCCGGGGTGGGTGGCGTACAGGCTCGCATCCTCCAGACCGGCGGTGGGAGCCGCAGCGAGGGGCCGCCGGTGACCGCGGAGCTCCGCCCAGCCGCGCCCGCCCACAGCCCCGAAGGTCTCCTCCAGGTACGGCATGCGGCACCATCCAGCGACAGGGACCTCGCCGTCGACGAGGCCGAGCAGGACGCCCCACAGCGGCTGGCCGGTGACGAAGCTCCGGGTGCCGTCGATGGGGTCGACCCACCAGCGGGGGCCACCCTCGGTGCCGCTCCGGCCGCCTTCCTCGCCCACGACCTCCGTCCGAGGGAAGCGCGCGAGCAGCTCGCCGCGCAGGTAGGCCTCCGTGGCCCGGTCGGCGGCCGTCACCGGGTCGTACCGGCCGGCGCTGCCCTTGTCCTCGACATCCACGCCGCTGCGGAACCAGCGCAGGGCGACCCGCCCCGCCTCCATGAGGAGAGGCTCGATCGTGTCGTCGAGGGTGGCGAGGTCCATCTCCCCCTCGCTCCGGGCCGGGTACCGCCGCACCTCGGGGACTGTACCGGGACGCCCGCGCCCAGGTCGCCGCAGCTGCCCGCTGTCAGATCTGCGGACGGGGGAAGTGGCGGGGGCTCAGGCCGAGCGACGCCACGTGCCGGCTGATCTCCCCGAGTGGAGCGATCCAGAGGCCGTCGAGGGATTCCATGCGTTCGACGAGCTGCTCGAGCGCCCGGGCCCGCCCCGGGCGACCACTCAGGAACGGGTGGTTGGTGAGCACGAAGCAGGCGCCCTCCTCGTAGTAGGCGTCCAGCTCCATCGCCCACATCTCGAGCACCTTCCTCGGGCTCTCGATCAGGCCGCTGCCCGAGACGTCGGGGATGAAGGCGTACTGCTCCCAATCGTCGAGCGCCCACTGGATAGGGATCTCGACCAGGCAGCGCGCGTCGGGGCCGCCGTGCTCGGCGAGCAGGTACGGCACCTCACAGTCCATCAGCGTGCTGTCGTACTCCAATCCCCGGTCGAGCAGCAGGCCCGGCGTGTTGTAGGTGATCTCCCACAGCGGCGCCCGGTAGCCGACAGGTCGGACGCCGAGCACCCGCTCCAGCGCTTCGAGGCCGCGGTCGAGCATGGCTGCTTCCTCCGCCACGCTCATCCCGGCGACCGACTCGTGGAGGTAGCTGTGGTGGGCGATCTCGTGGCCGGCGTCGACGATGCGCCGGCACACGTCGGGGTACCGCAACGCCGTGTAGCCGGGCACGAAGAACGTCGCCCGGAGGGCGTGGCGCTCGAGGAGGCGCAGCAGGCGGGGGATGCCGGTGAGCGGACCGTAGGCCTGGTGGCTCATCACGCCCAACCGGCCGGCATTGGCCGCCCTGGCGGAGAGGGCCACCGACTCGGCGTCGACGTCGAAGCTGAGGCAAGCGGCGGCGCGGTAGCCCGCCGGCCAGCGAGGCTCGGGGGGCGGGGCGGTGACGTCCCCGGCGGGGACGGCTGGGGCGGCTGGGACGGCGGGGTCGCCCGC
>JAJZJY010000441.1 GCA_021809885.1 Actinomycetes bacterium | reverse complement strand
TCTCCCGCAACCCCCGGGCGTACCGGGTACGCGTGGTCCTCGTCACGTCGAGGGGCGCGCCAGCGACCGCCACGCGACTAGTGATCGTCGGCGCACCGACACACGTGGTGCTACGCCGCACCACAATCCTACTGGCCAGCGCTGCCTTGATCAACTACAAGCCCCTAACCACCACTGCCGAACTCCTCACCCTCCGCGCCGGGACAGCTCCACCGCCAATCGGCCGCACGCTGCTCATAGGCCCAAGCCGCCTAGCTCCACATGGCCTCATCGCAATCGTCACCAAGGTTGCCCGTGGGGCGAACAGGTCTCTGGTCGTCACCGTCCGCAACGGCACGTTGAGCAACGCCTACTCCAACCTCTCACTTGACACGAGTTTCTCCCTCGGACATCGGATCGAACTCGCGCCAACCGGGCATACTAACGCCGGACGGGAATTCAGAACTGCTCCGTCGTCCGCGGTGCCATTCACCTGTAGCACAGACTATAGCAACCACTATCCCGTGAACGTCACTGCAGACTTCAGCGACACACAGATCAGCGCCATTTACGACCTCGAGGCGGGAATCTTCAATTTCAGCGTGATCTCGAAGCCAGTCTTCTCGCTCGGCGTTACGCTCAGTGGGTCAGCATCCTGCAAACTGACGAATGACTTCAACCTAAATATTCCCATCCCACAAGTACCGGGCCTGGTGTTCAGCGTCGGCCCTTACTTCTCGCTCCAAGCCACAGGATCCATCACCGGGAACGCTTCTTGGACACCAACAATAATCCTAGATATTTCGCGCGGAACTCCGGGCGGGCAGACGTTCTTCTTTTTCAAAAGCAAGGCGTCAGCGGGTGCTACTGGATCGGCCAGCGTCACCCTACAGGGGGGAATCCAAGCGAGCCTCTCAGTAGGCGACTCGGTCGGGCTGCAAGCCCAACTCGGGCCTAAACTGACCGCCGCTGCGAGCGCGAGCGTCGGCACGCAAGGGCCACAAGCCTGTCTCAAGGTGACATCCGGCCTTCAGCTTCGCGTCCAGTTGTTCGCAAATATATTCTTCGTCAACGCAACGGTGATCCTCTACAACGGCTACTTCGACAAGTCGACGATCTTCTCGAAGTGCACCCACAGTTCAACGGCAACCGGCTCAGGATCGTCCACACCTCCGCAAGGTGTTTCAAGTTCACCTGGTTCGCCAGGACCGGCGCCGTACTCAGGCCCGAGCATCGCGGAGACAGCGGGCGGCCCCGCTCGAACCTACAGCGATTATGCAGACGGCGGCGGAGCGCAGGGCGCAACAATCAACGCGTACGAAACGGTTGGAGTCGTCTGCCGGATCATTGGGCTGACCGTCCAGGACAGCAACAACTGGTGGTATCTCATCGGGTCCAGCCCTTGGAATGCTGCATACTACGCCTCCGCCGATGGGTTCTACAACGACGGAAGAACTTCAGGATCGCTCCAGAATACTCCATTCTACGATCCCCAGGTTCCGCTCTGCCCGAACTCGGCTGGCGCGCCGACTCAACCGACCCAGACCTCTGAGTCGATCTCCATCACATGGGGCACCACGCCAGCACCCGCAGGAAACTGGATGGACATCACCTTCACCAACTTCCCCACCGGACCGGTCTCGTGGTACTGCGTCGAGGAAGGCACCAGCTACGGGCCCTACACGACCACCCTCACCTCGACCACCGAAACCTTCCACACCAACACCTGCTACGACACCCAACCAGGCGGCAGCGACTACGTAACCGCCGACGGCGTCAACTCCAACACCATCGCAACCGACTGAGCAAGGTGCATTCATGCCAGTCTCGCAGGCGATCACCCCGACGGTCGCTCTGCGGCACCGCCTGCCGGCCGTAGCCGCTCACCGATCCGCTGTGCGGCCTCCCGGTCGGCCTTCGCTGTCGCCTGGGCGTAGATCCGCAGCGTGGTGCTGGGATCGGCGTGGCCGAGGCGTGTCTGGGCGGTCTTGATGTCGACGCCCTCCTCGACGAGGAGTGTGGCGGCGGTGTGCTTGAGGTCGTGGAACGTCAGCTGGCTGAGGCCGGCGGCCTTGCGGGCGGGCAGCCAGACCCGCACCCGCCAGTTGGAGTAGTCGAGAGGCTCGCCGTCACGGGAGGCAAAGACAGGAGCGTCCGTGTCGGCCCCGGTCAGGCCCCGGTCAGGCCCCGGCGGGCGAGGTGCTCGGGGCGAGCATGGCGGCGATCCAGGTGGGCATGGTCATCGTCCGCTGCCCCGCCCGGGTCTTGGGGGACTGCTCGACCATGCGGCCGCCTTCGCCGCGGGTGCGCTGGGTCTTGACCGTGAGCGTGCGGCGGACGAGGTCGAGCTGGCCGACCCGGAGCCCGGCGATCTCCCCCCAACGCAGCCCGAGGACAGCCAGATAGACCATCGGGGCGTCGTCGCCGAGGGCGGCGGCCAGGCGGTCGATCGCCGGCCCATCGAGGATCTGGGCCTCGCGAGGATGGGTCTGCGGCAGGCGGATGGCCCGGCACGGCGAACGGGGGATGAGCTCGTAGGTCTCCGCGAAGGTGAAGATCGCCCGCATGCACGCGTACTGGCGGACCACGGTGGAGGGGGTGCCGTTGGCGGCCCAGGTGTTGACGATCTGCTGGATGTCGGCCCGGGTCACCGACCCGACGGCGACGCCTCCGAGGACCGGCAGGAGGTGGTTGGTCACCACGCTGCGGTCCCGGGCGACCGTCAGTGGCCGCTTGCGGTCCGAGGAGGTGAGCCACCGCTCCGCCACGACCTCGAAGCGGACGGCGGCTAGGCGGGGGTCGATCCACGAGCCCCGGCGCAGGTCGGTCTCGGTGGCCGCCAACCAGGCCTTGGCGTCAGCGCGGGCGTCGAAGGTCTTGGTGCGTTGCCGGCCGGCGCGGTCCCGGTAGCGGGCCTCCCAGCGCGAGGGGTTCCTGGGAGATCGGCGGATCGAGCCCATGCCTCTGCCTCCTCGCCACATGGCGGCCCGACCCGGCCCGACGAGGGCGCCGCCGCAACGCCCGTGTGTAGTATGTGTGTATGTCTCGGGTGAACGTGTATCTCCCCGACGATCTGGCAGAGGCAGCCCGAGCGGCCGGGCTCAACGTGTCTGCCATCGCCCAGGAGGCACTCCGGGACCGTCTGCGGGCTGCGGGGACGACGGCCTGGCTTGCTGGCCTTCCGCTGCTGAAAGAATCCGGGCTGACCCACGAGCAAGTGGTTGCCGCCCTCGACCAGGTCCGAGACGCCGCCGGCGACCCATGGCCCGCCTCGGCCTCGACCGAGCTTCGATGAGCGTCGAGCAGCTCGTCTTGGACGCCTCCGCCCTGATCGATCTCCTCCGTGAAAGCGGAGCCCTGGTGCGCTCCCGTGTCGACGGCCGCAGCCTCCACGCCCCCGCCCACCTCGACGCCGAGGTTCTCTCGGGCCTGGGTCGGCTCCACCGGGCCGGGCTGGTGGACGCCGAGGCCGTCACCGCAGCCCTGGCGGCCGTGGTGGCCGCTCCCATCACCCGCCACGACGTCACCTCCCTCCTGGAGGGAGCGTGGGCCCGCAGGGATCAGCTGCGTCTCGCCGACACCCTCTACGTCGAACTCGCAGAACGGCTGACCGCCCGGCTCATCACCACCGACGCGCGGCTCGGCCGTGCCACCGATATCGCCGAGGTCGTTACCGCATGACGCTGCTCTCAGAGCTGATCGAGATTCCCGAGCAGGTCCACAAGTCGGACTTCGTCATCAGTCTGGCCACCGCCATCGACGAACCCGAGCGGACCGTCGCCGACTACGTCGTGACCCCGCAGCTGGCTGGCTGCTTCGACCGGGCCATATCGCTGGTCGCGACCTCGCTGACCGACAGTCGGTCAAAGTCCACCTACTTGCACGCCAGCTTCGGTGCAGGGAAGACGGCGATGATGTCGGTGCTGCACCTCCTGCTCCAAGGGGACCCGGTGGCTCGGTCGATCCCCGAGCTGGCCCCCGTGGTGGCCCGCTATGCCGATCGGATCGACGGCCGACGTTTCCTGCTGGTGCCATACCACTTCGTGGGTCGCAGTTCCATGGAGCAGGAGGTACTAGGCGGCTACGTCGAGCACATGCGCCGCCTCCACCCAGAGGCGCCCTTGCCGGCGGTCTACGTTGCCGACGGCATCCTCGAGGACGCCCGCACCAAGCGCACCGAGCTCGGTGACGACGTGTTCTTCCGGGTGCTGTCAGAGGGGGCGGCCGCCGACGAGTGGGGCGACTACGGAGCCGACTGGGATCCGGCCCGTTTCGAGGCGGCGCTGATCGCCCCGCCCGGGTCTAGCGAGCGGGATCAGCTGGTAGGCGCGCTGGTCCGCACCCACTATCGGGCTCTGCCCGGCCAGGCCCAGGCGACTGCCGAGGGGTTCGTTCCCCTCGACGCCGGCCTGGACGCCATCAGCCGTCACGCCAAGGGGCTCGGCTACGACGCTGTCGTACTGTTCCTCGACGAACTGGTCCTGTGGCTGGCGTCACGGATGGGCGATGCCGCCTTCGTCTCCCGGGAGGGAGCCAAGGTCGTCAAGCTGGTCGAGGCCGACGCCGGCGAGCGGCCGGCGCCGATCGTCAGCTTCATCGCCCGCCAGCGGGACCTTCGGGAGCTGGTAGGCGAGAACATGCCCGGCGCCCAGTCGCTGACCGCCATCGACATCCTCCCCCATTCCGAGGGGCGCTTCGACACCATTACCCTCGAGGACCGAAACCTTCCGGACATCGCCGCCAAG
>JAJZJY010000440.1 GCA_021809885.1 Actinomycetes bacterium | reverse complement strand
GGTGACGCTTGTTCGGTCGTGGGCCGCCCATGACCACACCCACCACCCCCCGCTGTCCCACCCGTCCCACTCCATCTCATCCACCAGTGCCGCTCGCCGTCTGGCCGGTGGCCCAGACCTCCGCCCAGTACCAGCGCGCCGGCCGCTACCTGCCGGCGTGTTCCGAACATCCGGCCAAGATGCTCCCCGAGCTCGCCCGGCGCATCGTCACCGAGTACTCCGCCCCCGGGGCCTTGGTCGTCGACGTGATGGCCGGCATCGCCACCACCGTCGTCGAGGCCGCCCTGTTGGGCCGGCGCGCCATCGGCGTCGAGGTCGAGCCCCGCTGGGTCGCGCTCGCCGAGGCGAACCTCGACCACATGCTCGACCCCGGGCAGCGCCCGCTCGCCGAGGTGCGCGTCGGGGATGCCCGCAAGTTCGGTGACGTGGTCGGCGACCTCACCGGCACTGTCGACCTGGTCTGCACCTCACCGCCGTATGCCTGCGACGTCGGCAACATGGACAAGACCAACTGGGGGGCCGGCGGCGACCTGTGCCCGAGCGACACCCGGAACTACTCGACCGACAAGGACAATCTCGGCCACGCCCGCGGGGCGGTCTACGAACAGGCGATGGCTGAGATCTACGCCGGCTGCTTCGAGCTGCTGCGTCCCGGCGGGATCCTCGTCACCGTCACCAAGCACTCCCGCCGAGGTGGTCGGACCCTCGACCTGGCCGGCCTCACCAGCGTGCTCGCCCGAGGAGCAGGGTTCGTCTACCTCGGCCACGTCGTCGCCCTCCACGCGGCGGTCCGCGACGGCGAGCTCGTGGCCCGCCCGTCGTTCTGGCAGACCACCCAGGTCCGCAAAGCCCGCAGCCGCGGCGAACCGGCACATCTCAGCGTCCACGAGGATTTGCTCGCCTTCCGCAAGGCGGTGTCCGATGCCCATTGAGCTCCCGCTGTCGGTCTGGCCGGTGGCCCAGCGCACCGCCCGCGCCCAGCGCTCGCGGCGGTACCTGGAGATCTCGGGCACCCACCCGGCCAAGATGCTCCCCGCCATCGCGGCGCGGGCCATAGCGACCTACACCCAACCCGGCGATATCACGCTCGACCCGATGTGCGGGGTGGGGACCACGCTCGTCGAGGCCGTCCACCAAGGCCGCGACGCCATCGGCATCGAGTACGAGCCCGAGTGGGCCGACTACGCCCAGGCCAACCTCGCCCTCGCCGCCAGCCAGGGCGCACCCGGTCACGGCGAGGTCATCTGCGGCGACGGCCGCTCGCTCGCCAGCCTCATCGATCCCGCCGTCCGCGGCCTCGTCGCCTTGGTGCTCACCTCACCGCCCTACGGGCCGTCGCTCCACGGTCGGGTCAGCGCCGTCCCCGGTCACGGCGTGCGCAAGACCCACGACCGGTACTCGACCGACCCGGCCAACCTGGCCCACATAGGGCTCGCCGGGCTGCTCGACGCCATGCGGACCCTGCTACGAGGCGCCGCCCAGGTGCTGCGGCCCAACGGCGTGGTCGCCATGACGGTCCGGCCGTGGTGGCGCGCCGGGCAGCTCATCGACCTCCCCGGCGCCCTCGCCCATGTCGGCGAGGAAGCCGGGCTCGTCCTCTACGAGCGCAACATCGCCCTCCTCGCCGCCCTTCGAGACGACACCCTCGTGCCCCGGGCGTCGTTCTTCGCCCTCGAACAGGTTCGCAAAGCCCGCGCCGCCGGGCTGCCCCGCCTGGTCACGGCGCATGAGGATTTGTTGGTCTGGAGGCTCCGTCGGCCCCCGGGCACGGGGGAAGGGTGAAGGCTGCCGGCGAGGAGCCAGCCTCTCCCACTGGCGTAGCAGCCGGACCGGTTCCCCTGGTCCGGCTGCTACCGGCCACCTACGTCGCGATGTCCCCGGAGAAGGAGGCACAGGCCGTCGCCGCGGTCGCCGGGCTCCTCGGCGCCCTCGCCGGCCATCACCACGAGATGGCCTTGACACGAGGCGAGCCGTGGAGGTCTCCTCCAGAGAAGCCCGGTCCCGCCCCGGGCGAAGGAGGTGACCATGACATCGAAGACGACCACCACACGGGCGCCGACGCACCTCGCTGCGACCGGGAGCACCCGGGTCGCGCTCTACCTGCGGATCTCCACTGACGAGGAACACCAGCCGTTCTCGCTTGGCGCCCAAGAAACCCGCCTCGCCGCCTTCGTCACCAGCCAGCCCGGCTGGGAGCACGTCAACACCTACACCGACCAGTTCTCCGGCGCCTACGCGGAGCGGCCCGCGCTCCAACAAGCGCTGCGCGACGGACGCCTCGGGCTCTACGACACCCTGCTCGTCTACCGGGTCGACCGCTTCGCCCGGTCGCTCAAGGTCCTCGTCGGCCTCCTCGAAGAGCTCGACACGATCGGGGTGGCCTTCCGCTCGGCCACCGAACCGATCGACACCTCGACTGCGACCGGTCGAATGCTCATCCAGCTCCTCGGGGTCTTCGCCGAGTTCGAACGGGCCACGATCATCGACCGTGTCGTGGCCGGCATGGAGCGAAAGGCGGCCCGAGGAGGATGGCCGGGCGGTTCTATCCCCTACGGGCTCCGCCTCGACGACGACCACCACCTCGCCATCCGACCCTCCGAATTCCCGATCGTCGAACGGATCTTCACCCGCTACGGCGTCGGGCGGGTAGGAGCAGCCACCATCGCCACCGAGCTGAACGACGACGGGCATCGCACCCGCACCGGGCGGCGATGGAGCGCCAAGGTCGTCCTCGGCATCGTGCGCAACCGCGGCTACCTCGGCGAGATCTCCTTCCGTGACGTGGTCCACCAAGCCGACCAGCCGCTGCTCGACCCCGACCTGTTCGACAAGGCCCAAGCACTGCTGGCCGAACGAGGCGAGGGATATGACCGGCGCTTCGCCGACGCCCACCCCGAGTACCTCCTGACCGGGCTCATCACCTGCTCGCGCTGTCACCGCCGCTACGTCGGGGCCGCGGCGCATGGCAAGCGGCACCGCTACCGCTACTACGTGTGCTGGACCGCCCAGCGCTACGGCAAGGCGGCGTGCGGAGCGGAGCGCATCCGAGCCGACGCCCTCGAAGACGCCGTCCTCGCCGCGCTCGTCGACCTCTACAGCGACCCAGCACTCATCACCCGCGCCATGCAGGCGCACCAAGACGCCGCCACGCTCACCGCCCGCCAGCACCACGACGAGCTGGCAGCCACCGACGCCGAACTGGCCAAGACCGAGGCCGCCGTCGAGCGTTACATGCACGCCTTCGAGGCCGGCACCCTCACCGCCGACATCTTCGCCGAACGCGTCCGCGACCTCGGCAACAAGGCCAAGTCACTGCGCGCCCGCAAAGCAGAGCTCGCAGAGACAGCGACAGACGCAACCGCGCCACTCCCAACCCTCGCCGAGGTCGAGTCCCTGCGCGACCAGCTCCGGGCCGTCGCCCTCCACGGACCCGGGCCTGTCAGGAAAGCGGTCGCACAGGCCTTCGTGCACAGCCTCACGGTCGAGACCCGCGACAGGATCTTGCCGAAATTCGAGATCCGGCGTGGACTGAGCATCGAGGACACCGGCGAACACGACGGAAACCCCTCCCAAGGGAGGGGTGTTCGCGCCATGACACCTACGGTGGTCTTATCTTGTCACAGTACGAGACCACCTTCGACGGCGGGTGGTAGTGCGTTTGCCCAGGTAGATGGCCCTTTGCTCTGGTTGCCTACCCTTGGGACGGTGCTGCGGCAGCGCCCGGGCGACCCTCCCGTCCACCCGACCGATCCGCTGGTTGCGTCTCTGCCGGTCCAGCGGCGCCTTGCATCCGACGAAGTATCCGAGCTGGTTGCTGCCTACCGTCGGGGTATCCCGGTGGAGGAGTTGGCGGCGGCGTTCCGGGTGAACCGGACGACGGTCCTCAACCACGTCCGGCGCCATGGCGTCCCGAAGCGGGATCGCCGGGCGCTCCACGGCGACGAAGTCGGCCGGGCCATCCAGCTCTACGCCGGGGGTCAATCCGCGGACTGGGTGGCGGCGCAGCTCGGGGTAGCGGCGAGCACGGTACGACGTGCCTTGAAGGACGCTGGCGTCGCCCTCCGGCCCGGAGGACGTCGACGGCGTGCCAACCCGGGGATGTGACGGGCGGCCTCGCGGGCGCTGTGCCCGCAACTGCTCGCGGTTGGATCAAGGGCTCCTCGACTTCGAGCAGGTCAACGAGGTCACCCGGCTGCGACTCGGCCGAGGCGTTGAGCGGCGGACGAATGACGGCCGCGGGCCGCGGGCGACGGTGCAGTGAAGCGCGGCGTGCTTGCGCCCTGGCGAGCACCACCCCAGCAGATCTCCCCGGGGTTCCCACGACGCCGTCGATATTGCGGTCAGCCCTCAGACGTGTGACTCGCCATCTTGTAGGCGTAGACGAAACGCGTTGTCTCGTCGCCGCCGCCAGGTCCTCCATCGAAGCCAGTCTTATGCAGCTTCTTCTCGGCCTTTCGGGCCTTGGCCTCGTTCGCGGCTTTCCGAACGATCCATGTGCCGTCGTCCTCTCGGCGAACACAGTGGCGACGGAAGAGGCAGTCATCAGGGTCCGTGGCGATGCCGGCGTACCACTTCTTGTAAGGGTCGCCGAGGTCCAGCACGTGCGCCCTGATGTCAGCAACGATTTTCTTCGGCTTCTTTTTCCTCACCGTCCACCTCCGGCCAGCCCACAGCTGGGTCACGACTATACCAAACGTGTGTTCGCCAGACGCTGGATGTCAGCG
>JAJZJY010000439.1 GCA_021809885.1 Actinomycetes bacterium | reverse complement strand
CCCAGGTTCACCGTCGTGGTCGTCTTGCCGACTCCGCCCTTCTGGTTGGCGACCGCGATCACTCTCGGCAGGGGACGGAACGTCGACACACTACGGCCATCCGAGATGTCGAGCGTGCCTGCGGGGCCGTCGTGCGGGATACGGCCGCGCCGAACAGAGCTCGTAGACGTTGCTTCGCTTGCCATCTCAAGACCGTCGTGGTCGGACGCCTTGCTGTGCGCTGCGGGCAGTGGAGGGGCTCCCTCGACCTCGGGTGGCGGGGGTGCCTCGGCCTCGGTGGGTTCGTCGATTTGGCTGCTCGCTGAGTCTTCGTCTCCCTCTTCGCGTCCCTCGCCGCCTCTGCTGGTGGCCGTGCTGCGTGTCTCGGCCGGTTCGGCGGCGGCGGATTCGACGGCAGCAGGTGAAGGATCGGCGGGTGATGTCACGGAAGGCGCCGGATCCTGAGGCCCATCGAGGCGCAGCTCTTCGGTCGGCATGTCGGTCGGCATGTCGGTCGGCTCTTCGGTTGGCTCTTCGGTTGGCTCTTCGGTTGGCACGCTTTCGACCTTCCGATCGACGCCGCGAGCGCGGTCGTCGATGATGACGACCGCGGGTTCGTCGACGTCAGGTTCAACCGGCACCTCCGGCGGCGCCTCAATGTCGCGCCGCCGCCGCCCGATGATCCTCACCGCTCGACGCGCTCCGAAGCAAGCGGGTGGCGGTGGGCGTCAATCTCACCATGGGCTCCGCGGAAGTCGCTGCACGCCGGACGTTCCGTCACTACCACACGCCCTTCTCGCCCACGACGACAATCCTCGCTCGCGCGCTGCGCGACGTCAAGCTTCTCCGGCGACTTCCACGAAAGATCGACGTCCAGACGCGTTGAACCGTCGAGCAGATGACCAGGTGTGCGATGTTCCACGTGCAACCTTACGGTGAAACACGAGGCACCACAGCCTCCTCAGGCGTCCAGGACGGCCTCAGGCCGGTCGTCGGACAGTCGGCGCACTGCGCTCATGGGTGTTCCACGTGTAGCATGACGGTGAAACAGCAGCACTGCTCGAAAGACCGAGGTGGGCGGGAGATGGCGTCATCGTTCGACGAAGGCCTGCTCGTCGGCCTGCTCATCGGGGAGGGCCACTTCGGCGGGGACGGTCGCCAGCCCCAGGTCACCCTACGCATGCACGAGCGCCACGAGGCGCTTTTCCGGTGGCTCGAGAGTACGTTTCCCGGTGGTCGCCTCTACGGACCTTACGACCACGGCGGACGCCGCTACTACCAGTGGATGGCCCGGGGCGCGTACCTCCGCGAAGAGCTCGTGCCGCTGCTGCGTCGAGCTCTCGGCCCCTCGCTGGACCGCTACGCGCACACCCGTTTCCTCCAGATGTGCGACCGGTACGCACGCCAGCTCGGCATCGGCCCTCCTGCTTCACCGAAGCCGGAGGACCGGCCGGCACCTACGCGCGAGCAGCCCAGCTCCCGCGACACATCCCTCGGTCACCGCGCAGCAGCGGCGTTCGCCGCCCTGAGGGAAGCGGGTGGCGTGCAGCCCTCGACCGACTGAGACCGCAAGCCCCTCGCGTCCCGCTGGTCCCGTCGCGATTTCCGGGGCCCATGGGTCGCCGCGTTGAGCTTCCCGGCGAGTGTCGATCAGGTCAGAAAAGCGGACGTTTCGCCGGCACGCCGACCCGGCGTGGGTAGCGAGGCGGGCACGCCCGCTGCTGGGTCACGACCACGAACCCGTACTCGGACCCAAGCGGCTCCGCCTGCCCCATGCCCAGCTCGGCCAGGCCTTCCGCTGGCCAACGCCCGCCCGGCACCGAGGCGCCCGGCGGTGGCTCGGACACGACGAGCAGCCCCCCGACTCCGAGCAGCGGGGCCGCGCACTCCGCGACCACCGCCGGACGCCCGAAGCCCCTCGCCGTCACCAGGTCGAAGCGGCCCCGCTTCGAGGGTGTCCGCCCGAAGTCCTCCGCTCGCTGTGCCACCACCGTGACCCGCGCTGTGAGACCTAAGGCTCGAACCGCACGAAGAAGGAACCCGGCACGCCGCAGGTTGGCGTCGACGAGGATGAACAGGGTGCTCTGCCAGTGCAGGGCCAGGACGAGCCCCGGCACCCCCGCGCCGGAGCCGAGGTCGACGACCGACCGGGGAGGTCCCGCCACCAGCTCGTCGCGTACCGGATGTGCAGCCAGGCTCACCTCTACCACAGCGGCGAATGCCCGCGACTGGTCGACATGCCTCGAGACCGGTCCTGCACCGAGAAAGCCCAGATCCCTTGCCTCGGCGAGCAGATCGCCCAGCGTCGCGCTGCGATCACTCGCAGTCGGCGGCCACGCCGGGCTGCCAACCACGGCGACTTCCCGGACTTGGGCGGTGTGGAACCGGCTCAGCCGGCGGGGGAGATGACGACGAAGCGACGGGGCTCTTCCCCCTGCGAGCTCGACGTCACGCCGTCGATCGTGACGACGGTGTCGTGCACGACTTTCCGGTCCGCGGCAGACATCGGCTCGAGCGCCCGTTCGGTTCTCGATTCCAGCACCTCTGCCGCCACCTGGGCCGCGAAACGGCGCAGTGCCGCGACGCGCCGCTCCCGGTAGCCGGCGACGTCAACGAGGATCCGATCGGTGCGGCTCGGGAAGTGCTTCTGCACGACCGTCCTGGTCACGTCCTGGAGCGCCGAGACGGTGGCGCCCTTCGGTCCGACGAGCACGCCGAGCCCCTCGCCATGCGCGGCGAGCTCCACCGTCTCCTCGTCCAACTCCCGAACCTCGATCGTCGCCTCGACCCCGTAGCGGTCAAGAAGACCCTCCAGGAATTCTTTGGCCACCGCTGCCTGCTCCGCCAGGGTGATCTCCTCAGCCACCGCCTGTTCCTCCTTCACTGCCTCCAACGGGCTCGTCGTCCCGGTGGCTCGACGCACGCCGTTGCGTGCCAGGGCGGACTCCCCGCCCGACGACTCCTGCACCACTTCTTCGACTCCTTCGACCAGCTGCCCGCCCCCGACTTTCGAGGCCGCTGCGCCCCGCCGCCTTCGGCGCCGCCGGCTGGCCGCGGAGCCAGTGCTCGTCTGCCCGGCCGCTCCCTCCTGCGCCTTCTGCGTGCCAGCTGCGGCGCGAGGCTCACGTTCCCCGCCTCCCGCGCCGCGTGCGTTGCCTCCCTCACCCCCCTCGCCGCGTGCGGCCTCACCGCCTCCCGCGCCTCCTGCGCTGGCGCCGTTGCTGCGCTGGCGCGGCCGGCGAGCTCCGTCGACGGCACCTCTGCCGCCGCCCTGTGCGCTGCGCTGGCGCCGGGTCCGCTTTGGCCGCGGCTCGACGGGCCGAACTCGCGCACGCACGCGGGCTTCTCCTCGGACCCGTCCAAACAACCCCGTCTTCGGCTCCGCAAGGACGACGAGCTCAGCGTCCATCTCGGACACTCCGAGCTGCTCGAAGGCACGCTCCTTCGCTTCTTCGAGCGACTTCCCCTTCGTCTCGACCCATTCCACGCTCAGCGAGCCTTCCGCGCGCGTTTGGACTTCGATCTCGGGTGCGGCTTCGGCGCCGGAGGGACGGGGGTACTACCGGTGGTATTACCACCCCTGGCGGCTCTCCGCCGGCCGCCGGCTGCGCCAGTCCCCCCGGCCGGCGCCGGCTGCGCGCCGTTGGCCCTTCCCTGCTGTCCCCCGGCCGAGAGCGCGCGCCCGTCGCCTTCGGTTGGCGCCGCCTTACCCGCCGTGGACGGCGCGGGCGGCGCGGGACGCCGCTCCTGCCGGCCAGCCTCCGACGACGGTGCATCGATCACCGCGGACGCCGTGGACGGCTTCGCCTTCGCGGCTCCGACCTGCCGTGCTCCGCCTGGTGCCTGCACGACCCCCGACCTGAACATCAGATCCTGGGTGACGACCCGGATGCCCGAGGAGACGATCATGTAGATCACCACGCCGGCGGGCACCAGGAAGTAGATGTAGGCGAAGATGAGCGGCATGACCCGCTGCACCGTCTGCATCTGCTGAGGCATCGCCTGCGCGGTGTTGCTCCGCTTGTTCCGCCGCGTCATCTGCGCCATCTGCAGGTACTGCAGCGCGACCGCCACCGCCAGCAGCGCGAAGTACGGGATGTAGTCGACCCAGTTCGCGCGGTGTGTGAGCGGCTTCGCCGCGAGGTTCAGTCCGATCGAGTGCATCACCCCCGGCGTCTTGATCAGGTTGTCGTAGATGGCCGAGTGGTGCGGCACGTAGCGCGGTGTCGCGCAGACCGTCGCCGCGTGGCAGACCTTGTGCCCTGTGCCCATGGTCGCGCCGCGCTTCACCGTGTTCGCGAGCCCGCGGATCACGTCGTAGAGGACGATGAACGCCGGCATCTGGAGGAACATGGGCAGGCAGCCGCCCGTCGGGCTCACCCCGTTCTCCCGGTAGAGCTTCATCAGCTCTTCGTTCAGCTGCTGGCGGTTCTCGGCGCCCTTGTACTTCGCCCGCAGCTTCTGCATTTCGGGCTGGAGGGCCTGCATCGCGAGCATCGACCGGGTGCTCTTGATCGTGAGTGGCGTCAGCAGCGCCATGATCACCACCGTGAGCAGGACGATGGCGACGGTGTATGTCGGGACGACGCCGTAGATCCACGCCAGCACGTCGGCGATCGCCACGAACAGCGGGTGGAAGATCTCGCCGATCGCCTTGAAGAGCGAGTTCTCCGCCAACAGCAGCGCCGGGTGCACGGTCATCCCTTCTTCCGGCGACGACGCCCGACCTCGAGCGGCACCAGGTCGATCCCGCGACCGCCGAGCGGGCGGCAGCGCGCCAGACGG
>JAJZJY010000438.1 GCA_021809885.1 Actinomycetes bacterium | reverse complement strand
GAGGAGATCGGGGCCCAACCCTCCATCGGGACAGTGGCCGATTCGTTCGACAACGCCCTCGCCGAGACCGTCAACGGCCTCTACAAGACCGAGTGCGTCTACGGACCCGACGCCCACGGCTGGGACGACGTCAGCCACCTCGAGCTCGCCACCCTCGGCTGGGTCCACTGGTCACGATATGCGGGTGATCCACCATCCGACGACGAGGGCTTGGGACGATGGGTGAGGTGGAGTTCATCCCGTGCCTTGTCCGGCCCGGTGGAGGCAGCGAAGGTGGCGTGATCACGCTCGGCCACCCGCTGCTCGACGCGTACGTCGAGCTGGTGACTGCCCGGGCCCGATGGAACACGGTGCTGGCGACCGCGTTCGATCTGAAGGTGTTCTTCTCGGTCGTCGCCAAGGACCCGGTCGATGTCGAGACGGCGGACGTGCTGGCGTTTATCAAGGACCAGCGCCGGCCGCGACGTGGTGCCAGGGTCGTGCGAATCGAAGACGGTGAAGCCGGCCTGTCAGCTCGCACGATCAAGCGGCGCCTGGCCACGATCGCCGGATTGTATGAGTATCTGATCGTCCGCGGCGGCAGCGGGATCACCCGCAATCCGGTGCCGCGTGGGCTGGCGCTGCGCCGCCCCGGTCAGCGGGCGGTGCGCGGCGTGCCGCTGATCCGGACGCCACGCACGCTGCCGCGGGTGATTGACCCCGACGAGGTCGACGCGCTGATGGGTGCTCTGCGGACGCGCCGGGACCGGACGATGGTCGAGGCGATGCTGCTGGGCGGGCTGCGGCGCTGCGAGGTCCTCGGGCTGCGACTTGAAGACCTTCATCCTGGTGAGCGCCGGCTGTTCATCTCCGAGGGGAAGGGCGGGCACCAGCGGGTCGTGCCGGTCTCTTCCCGCTTCTTCACCTCGGTGGCGGACTACCTGGAGACCGAACGCCCGGGAAGTTCGTCCACGGATCGGGTGTTCGTGGTGCTGAAGGGACCTCACCGAGGTCAGCCGCTGACCGCTGCTGGACTGGACGAGATCATCGCCGGCGCCCGCCGTCGGGCCGGGATCGAGCACCTCACTTGCCATCAGCTGCGCCACACGTGTTTCACCCGGCTCCGCGAGGCGGGAATGGCGCTCGAGGCGATCCAGGCTCAGGCCGGGCACCGTTCGATCGAATCGACGCGCATCTACCTGCATCTGGCGAACGACTGGCTCGCCGGCGAATACCGGCGAGCCACCGAAGCGATCGACGCCCAGACCATCGGGGAGGTCTGATGCCGGCTGCGGTGGTGCTCAGCGACGAGCACGTCGACCTGGTGGTTGCCTACGAGGGGGCCATGCGGGCGGCCGGACGCAAGACGGGGCGTTCCACGATGCAGGCCGCCCGCAGCTTCTGCGCCAAGCTCGAGCGATCCGGTGGGTGGGAGGAGATGACCCGGGACCGCCAGCTCGACGCTATCTGCAAGGCCCGCTCCTTCGCCTCCTGGCTGATGGTCACCGGTCAGCTGACCGTCGATGCGGATGTGTTCGGCCGGGTCTGGCTCAAGCTGGGCACCGCCGCCCGGGTGTTCTGCCCGGACGCGTACGGCTGGTTCGTCGAGGCCTGCCAGCAGATCGGCGTGCGCGAGCTCGACGTCACCACGCAGTGGAACAGCCTGGCGATGATCACCGCCGTCACCGGCGTCAGCCCTGACCGGGTCGGCGACGACGAGTTCAACCGCGGATCGCAGGCCGTGATCGACGCGTACGCGGCGAGGGACAAGCCTGAGTCGGGCCGGAACACGGCGTCGATCTTCCACCGGCTACGACTCACGCTGTTCCACGCAGGTCGCCTCAGCACCTTCCGCCGGCCGCAGCGACGCCTACCCGTGTCGGTCACCGGCTGGGCCGTCGTCGCCCCGGGGTTCGCCGAAGCTGCCCGCCGCTATGTCGAACAGGTCACGCTCAGCCTGCGGCCGGCGACCATCAGCCACATCGAGCACGACCTACGCGAGTTCGGCACCTGGCTCGCTGAACACCACCCGGAGGTGAGCAACTGCGCGGACCTCGAACGCCTCCACATCGAGCACTACAAGAACTGGCTCGCCACCACCGCCCGACCCCGCATCGGCAAGCCACTCAACCGGATCAGCATCAAGAACCGGCTGATCAACCTGCACTGCTTCTTCGACCGCATCACCGACTGGGGCTACCCGAACCCGCCGCAACGGCCGCTGATCTTCATCGGCGACTTCCCGATTATCGACAAGCCCCTGCCACGCTTCCTCGACGACCCCGCCGCAGCCAAGCTGCTGCGCGCCGCCCGAGCCGACACCGACCCCCTCGCCCGGCTCGTCACCGAACTACTTGCCCGCACCGGTATGCGCCGCGGCGAGCTACTGGCGCTCACCGTCGACGCCGTCGTGCAGATCGGCTCCGCGTTCTGGCTGCGGATCCCGGTCGGCAAGCTCCACAACGACCGCTACATCCCGCTGCACCCCCAACTCAAAGAACTCCTCGACGACTGGATGACTGAACACCGACCCACCGGCGTGCGATCCGACCGGCTCCTCATCGACCGCAACCGACCGCTCACCGCCCGGCGAGTCGCCGAAATCCTCCACGACCAAGCGACTACCGCCGGCATCGGCCACGTCACCGCCCACCAGCTACGCCACACCCTCGCCACCCAGGCGATCAACCGAGGCATGAGCCTCGACGCCATCGCCGCCCTGCTAGGCCACAAGACCCTCGCCATGACGATGGTCTACGCCCGCATCGCTGACAAGACCGTCGCCGACGAGTACTTCGCCGTCACCGAGAAGGTCGAAGCCCTCTACGACCAGCCCCGCCGCCTCGACGCCGACGACGAAGGCACCGAGATGCGACGACTCCGAGCCGAGATGCACCGACGCATGCTCGGCAACGGCTACTGCGCCCGACCCGTCGAGATGGACTGCCACTTCGAGTCCATCTGCGAGTCCTGCACCTTCTTCATCACCACGATCGACTTCCGCCCCACCCTTCAACGCCAGCGCGACGACGCCGCCGACAAGGGCCAGATCGGGCGCCAGAAGATCTTCGACGGGCTCCTCGCCCGCCTCGACCACCACGCATCCTGAGGGAACTCCCGACGGGGAACACACATTCGCCCTTGACAGGATCACCCGCATAAGTTCAACGAGGAGCGGCTCCACGGCTACTGCGGTCACGTCCCTCCAGCCGAGTACGAAGCGGCGTTCTACGCTGGCAAGGACCTCGCCTGATCGGGGCTTGGAAACCGATAGTCGGAGTCTCCGTCAGACCCGGGGGTGGTCCGTGTTCGGCTCGCTGAAGAGGTCCTCGGCCGATCATTCGGGCCACCATGCGGTGACCTCGGCATCGGGGGACGAGTATTGGAGCTACGAGCGATCACTTCGGTTCGAACGGTGCCGGCCAGGTGCTCCCGCTACGGTCGACACGGTGGATGCACAGTCGGTACGGCAAGCCGTTCGGATGACAGTCACACGACTGAGCGTGGTCCTCCGGGGCGGCAGCCGGGTCATCGGCCGCCGTGGACTCGCCGGGGTTGTCGACCTGATGGTGGTGGCAGGGCTGTGGGTGGGTGCCGAAGTCGCCGTGCGGACGCTGCCGCTGCAGCGCACTGCCCGGGTGTTCGGGGCCCACCTGGCCGGTGCCCGCGCCGGTGCGGACGACTGCAAGCCACCACCGGGCGAGCGGCCGTTGACGGAGCAGCCGCCCTCGTCGCTGACCGTCGCGGAGGAGGAACGGGTCCGCTTGGCACAAGCGGTCGGGCGTCTGTGGCCAGCCGGTCCGGGCCCGTGCCTGCGCCAGTCGTTGGTGACGGCACGGTTGTTGCGACGGATGGAACCCCGGCTCCACCTCGGGGTGGGCACGAAGGAGGACGGTGCGCTCTGGGCCCACGCCTGGATCGAACTGCCCGACGGGCGGGACTTCGGGCGTGACGAGCGGATCCTGCCGTTCTGACGCGTCAAGCGATCTCCGCCCCCGCCCGCGGCGGGCAACGCTTTGGCCAGACTGGACCGGTGGTCGTGGCCTGATGGCACTCCGGGATTATCGGCGTGCTGAGGTCCATGTCACTATGGAACGACGGGAGACCGCCGACCGGTGTGGGGCGCGGCGAAGAAAGCGAGGTCGACCATGCGAATTCGTCAGGAGTCGCTGCTGTGGCGCAAGGTGGACGACGAAGGGGTCGTGCTGGACCTCGAGGCGTCGTTGTACCTGCGGGCCAACAGGTCGGCTGCGGAACTGTGGGAGTTGCTCGCCGAAGACCGGACGGAAGCGGAACTGGCCGCCTTCCTCCACGAGCGCTACGGGATCGCGCCAGCGCGGGCCGAGAGCGACGTCCAGGCGTTCGTGGCCGCTCTGCGAGCACGAGGCGTGCTGGATGAATGACATTCGGTGACATCGTTCCTGTTCAGGGCCGAAAGTCCCTTGTCCGGCACGTGCTCGTTACGCAGGATGGGCGACATGGAGACACAGGACACAAACGACATCACATATGAAGCCCCCCAGGTCGAGGTCGTCGGAACCATCGCAGATGTGACCGGCGGGCGGTCGCTGAGCGGGAGCCACGACAGCTTGTTTTGCTTCGGCGCGTCAGCAGGCTGACCAGTAGCGAGGCGTTCTCACCGGATCAGGTGGGGAGGCAACGCGGCCAGGGCGTCGGAGCAGGCCAGGGCGTCGGAGCAGGTCAGCCTGCTCCGCGTGCTGGTGACGGCATCTGGCTGGACCTCTACGGCGTTGCCGTTCAGTGTGAAGGCGAGTTCGGGCTCAGC
>JAJZJY010000437.1 GCA_021809885.1 Actinomycetes bacterium | reverse complement strand
CAGCACCCGACATCGTGGCCGCCGCGGTCGCCGACACCGAAGCCGGTATCGGCGGGCGGCTGGCCGACGAGCAGTGCCGGGCGGTCGAAGCGATCTGCTCCTCAGGGCGTGGCGTCGAGCTGGTCGTGGGTGTCGCCGGTGCCGGGAAGACCACCATGCTCGCGGCTGTCGCCTCCGCGTTCGAGGCGTCCGGCTGCCAGGTGCTCGGCACCGCAACGGCCGGCCAGGCGGCCCGCACCCTCGCCGACGGCGCCGACCTCCAGTCCTCCTCCACCCTGGCGAGTCTGGTCGGCCGGCTCGACCGCGGCCAGCTCCACCTCGATGAGCGGAGCGCGGTCATCCTCGACGAGGCCGGGATGACCGACGACGTCGACCTGGCCCGGCTCACCACCCACGCCCAGCTCGCCGGGGCCAAGCTGATCGTCGTCGGAGACCACCGTCAACTCGGTGCTGTCGGCCGCGGCGGCGCGCTCGCCGCCCTGGTCGCCCGCCACCCCGACGCCGTCCACCACCTCGACCACAACCGCCGGCAGACCGACCCCGAGGAGCGGGCCGCGCTCGAGCAGCTCCGCGACGGCGACATCAACCAAGCTGTCGACTGGTACGCGCAACAGGGGCGGATCCGGCCGATCGCCGACCGTGACGGCGCTTTACGGGCGGCGGTGGACGGATGGGCGGCCGACACCGCCGCCGGCGCCGAGACCGCCCTGTTGGCGTGGAGGCGCGCGAACGTCGCAGAGCTCAACAACCGGGCCCGGGCGTGGATGGCCGCCACAGGACGGCTCACCGGCCCCGAACTCGCGGTTGGCGGTGTCTCTTACCGGGCCGGCGACCGGGTCGTCGCGCTCGCCCCGGACCGTGACGCCGGGCTGGTCACCTCCCAGCGAGCCACCATCACCCACATCGACCTCGACACCGCGACCGTCATGCTGCGCACCGGCGACGGCCGCCAGGTCGCCCTCACCGGCGATCAGCTCGGCGCCGTCCGAGTGGGCCACGCCTACGCCACGACGGTGCACCGCTTCCAGGGCTCGACGGTTGATCGTGCCCACCTGTTCGCGGATGGTGGCGGACGGGAGCTCGCCTATGTGGCCATGAGCCGGGCCCGACAGGCGTCGACCGCCTACGTGGTCGCCGATGATCTCGGCCAGGCCAGAGAGGACCTCACCCGGGACTGGGCCACCAGGCGCACCCCCACCTGGGCGATCGACACCGGCCTACCCGACATCCGCCAGGCCAGCAGCGACCCGCAGGCCATCAGCGCCCGGGACCGGGTCGGGATCGTCGCCGTCCGCCACGCCCACGACCGGCTCCTCGCCGACGCCACCGAACCGGGGCGGCCGCCAACAGCGCCGGAGCGCGCCGACGATGTCCGCACAGCACTCACCGAAGCCCAACACCGCCTCGCCGACCTGGCCAACCTGACCGGCGTGTACACCGCCGGGCCGATCGGTGGCGCCACCCGGCGAGCCGAGCAGGAATCCGCACAGCTCGCCGACATCGAGCAGGCTGCGACCGCCGGCGGGTGGATCGAGCGGCGCCACGCCCGCCGTGACCAGCCCGAGGCCACCGCCGCCGCCACGGCCGCCGAGGACCGGCTCGCAGCCCTCGTCGACGCCGAACGCAGCCGGCTCGACCAGGAGACCCGCCGCCTCCAAACGACCCTCGAAGTTCTCGACCAGCGCAGCGTCACCGCTGCGCGGCGGTGGCAACAGGCGGCCGGCGAGCACGCCGCCGCCGCCAGGAATCAGCAGCGCCTCGGTCGGGCCCTCCAAGGCGCCCGCCGCCGCCTCGAGCAACCGGACACGCCCACCCAAAGCCGCCGGCCTCCGACCGACTGGAAGCCTGCCCCTGAGCATGCCGCCGCGCCCGAGCTTCCCGCTGCGAGCATCGACGCCGCCCCGGGAATGTAGCCAAGGGATCGAGTAGGCAGCCCCGGAGCCCGGCCGCCGTCCACCCCCACCTCGACCGTTCGGCTTGGAGGAGTCAAGTGCGGCGAAGGTGGCCCGTCGTGGCCCTCGACGCAGCGCCGGGCACGTCCTCCCTGCTCGCCGCCGGGGAAGAGGTAATGGCGGTACCGCTGTCGCACATAGCCCGCCCCAGCGGAATCCTCACCGGGCACTTCGATACGAGACGTACGCCGGCCGTCACCGCCGCAGCTCCCCAGTACGGTCGCAAGCCGTTCGAGCTGCCGGAAATGCACGTGTTCGAGGCGACCCACGGTGGAGGCTCCTGCAGGCGGCATGAAGTAATCGGCCGGAGGCAACCTGGCGGTCGTGCTAGGCGTTACTTGGCGTGACAGTGATTGCCGCTGGTGGCGGCTGGAGGACACTCATGGAAGGTGGGGCACGGCCCGCGGACAGAGCTGTCGGGCGTGCGGAGGTCGTGGCGACCAGTAGGCCACGCTCTCTGGAAGCGCTGTACTTGGCCGAGTGGGTCCGACTTGTGCGGTTCGCGGCTTTGCTGGTGGGGGATGTGTCGGCAGCCGAGGACGTCGTCCAAGACGCCTTCGTGAAGCTCAGCGCTAAGACAGGCGGCGGCTGGGGTGCCACCTTCGAGGTGAGTTACCTGCGCACGGCGGTGATGAACACGAGCCGCTCGGTCCTTCGCCGGCGGGACGTTGCTCTCCGCCACGCTCCGGGATCCCAACGAGCCGAGGGGGGCGCCGATCAGGGCGCCATCCGAGCTTTCGAACAGAGCGCCATCGTCTCGGCGCTTGGCCGCCTTCCTCGCCGCCAGCGGGAAGCTCTCGCCCTTCGCTACTACGAGGGCCTCAGCCTGGCAGAGATCGCCGCAACCATGGGTGTAACGGTCGGGACGGTCAAATCGACCCTTTCCAAGGCCACCAGGGCCTGCGCTGCGCTCGTGGAGGACCTGCGATGACTGAGCACATCGACCAGGACGAGATCGGCCGGCTGATCCGCTCCACTGCCGACAACCTACCGGTAACGAGCCCGCACCTGGACCGGCTAGCCAGCGCCAGTCGGCATCGCCGCCGTGTGCGCCGAGCGACAGGTACGGCCGCGGTGATGGTCGTGGCGGCCATCTCGGCCGGCCTGATACTCGAGGGCCGGTCATCGCCTTCAACAACCGTCGGGACCGCGTCGCCCCCCGCCGCTGTCCTCCCCTCCGTAAAGCCTGGGCAGGTATGCCCGGCCACTCCGGGGGTGCCGGTGAGCAACGCCTACTTCGGCGGCTACGAGCTCGGCAGTGGGCCTGTCCGGATGTTGATCGCCAACGCCGGGAACCTTCGGCGAGGGATCGTCTATGTCGGCCCTGCGGACACGAGCAACTCCCTCGGACCGGCCAACTACTATGCCTTCCAGGACTTTTGGTACAGCCTGCCCTCCTACAAGGGCGCCTGGACCGTCACAGCCCGACGCCTCGATGGCTCGGGCGACGTCCTCTTCGGCAACTCCGAACCGACCCCCACGGCTCAGCCCGTCCCAGCCGGCGCCGCCCAAGAGTTCGGCCCTGGCTATCGATCCGGCGTCGGCAGCACCTGGATCAAGGCACCCGGCTGCTACGGATTCCACGTCAGCGGGCAAGGTCTCAGCGAAACCATCGTCGTCCAAGTGGTACTTCGCTGAGCCCCTTGGGTTGAGTCCCATCGCGTGGTGTACGAGCTATCGGGTTTCCGACGGTTCTCGCATCAACCTGAGTTGATCGGTGCCGATCAACTCGCTGTCAGCAGCATATCAAGTTGTGGGGCGGTTGTAAAGGGTTCTGTCGGTGAATATCGGTCGGTGGATGGGCATGCGCGTATAGTCAACGGCGGTTCGGAAAGCAACGACCGTGTCGACGTTTTGATGGGATCACCGCGTCGGGGTCATCCAGCGGCGACGTCCGACGCCGGCGGGGGGTTCGCCGGGGCCAGTTCGCGCCCGGCGGTGGTCTTGAGCGACTCGACGCTCATGTAGCGTTTGGTGATCGCCCACTCGTCGCTCTGCTCGGCCAGGATGGCCCCGACCAGGCGGATCACTGCGGCCCGGTTGGGGAAGATCCCGACCACGTCGGTCCGGCGCCGGATCTCTTTGTTCAACCGCTCCTGGGGATTGTTCGACCGGATCTTCGGCCAGTGCTCGACAGGGAACGCGGCGAACGCCAAGATGTCGTCGGCGGCGTCCAAGACGAACGCAGCGGCGTCGGCGAACCCGGTGGAGGCGAGCCGCTCGACGACGTCGCCGAGCTGCGCCCAGGTGGTCTCACGGTCGGGCTGCTCGAAGATCGAGCGGACCAGCGTGGCGACCATCGGCCACGACGCCTTGGGGACCCGGGAGGCCAGGTTGGCCATGAAATGGGTGCGGCAGCGTTGCCAGGAGGCGTCGGCGAGCACCGTGGCGATCGCCGCTTTGATCCCGCCGTGGGCGTCGGAGATCACCAGCTCCACCCCCGACAGCCCCCGGGCGACCAGGCCACGCAGGAACTCGGTCCACGCCGCGGTGTCCTCGGTGGTGACGATGTCGAACCCGGCGATCTCCCGGCGCCCCTCGGCGTTGGCGACCGTGGCGATCACCGCGGTCACGTTCACCACCCGGCCGCCCTCGCGCACCTTTTGGGTCAAGCCGTCGATCCACAGGTACTTGTAGGGACCGCCGTCGAGGGGACGGGTGCGGAACTCGGCGACCTTGGCGTCGAGCTCGGCCGCCATGCGCGACACCTCCGAGCGGGAGATCCCCTCGATGCCCATCGCTTTGACCAGATCATCGACCCGCCGGGTCGACACCCCCTCCACGTACGCCTGGCAGACCACCGCCACCAGCGCCTGCTCGGC
>JAJZJY010000436.1 GCA_021809885.1 Actinomycetes bacterium | reverse complement strand
GAGGCGGCCAAATCGCCGGCAGAGGCGACGCAACCGTCGCCGGGAGCGGCGCCGGCGAAGCCGGACCCATCGCCGGCTACGACCGCCGGCGGCGGGACCGCAGCACACGCCGAACCGCTACCGCCAGAGGGCCCGATGGTCCGAGGGACGGGGACGGGCACGGGATCGCGGCCGACGCCCGCGTCCACATCCAGACCTGACGCCGGCGCAGCGCGCCTGGCTGGGCAGCCAGACGTGTACACGGCGGAGGAGTTGGCGGAGGCGGCAGGATGCGACGCCCAACTGGTCCGGGACCTGCAGCAGTACGGGCTCATCTCGGCCAACGCCACCGTGGGCGGCGTCGCCTACTTCGACCCCGACTCACTCGGCGTCGTGCGCACCGGGGCCGGGTTCGCGGCCGTCGGCGTGGAGCCTCGCCACCTGCGCGCCTGGCGCAACGCCGCCGACCGGGAGGCCAGCCTCTACGAGCAGCTGGTGATGCCCCTCCTCCGGCAGCGCAACCCCCAGGCGCGGCGGCAAGCGGCCGAGCTCCTGGAGCGACTCGCCTCCCTCGGCGGTGAGCTGCGGGCAGGGCTGGTGCACGAGGCGATCCGCCAGATCCGGTAGCGCCCGGCGGCTTCGCCGATGAGTCCTCCGGCCGGCAGGCAGCGGGTAACGTGCCGGCATGGTGGAGATGCGGCTCGCATCCGTCCGGGTGGAAGTGTCGACCCGGACACCGATCCTCCTGCTGCAAGAGGCGGACGGGGGCAACCGGACGTTGCCGATCTACATCGGGCCGGCGGAGGCGCAGGCGATCGCCCAGGCTCTGCAAGGCGTCGTCGCCACGCGCCCGATGACCCACGACCTCATGCGGGACCTCCTCAACGACCTGGGGGCGGTCGTCGACTGCGTAGTCATCACCGAGCTGCGGGACCGGACCTTCTTCGCCGAGATCCGCCTCACCGCCGACGGTCACCACCACACCGTCTCCGCCAGACCGTCCGACGCCATCGCTCTCGCCGTGCGGACCTCCGCCACGATCTACGCCGACGATGCCCTCGTCGACGCCGAGGGGGTGGTGCTGGAGGCGGAGGAGGACGAGGAGACCGTTGACGCCGACGAGCTCGTGTCGGAGTTCAAGGCCTTCATCGAGGGGATCCGCCCGGAGGACTTCGAGGGCTGAGCGTCAGCTCGGTGCATTGGACCGTTCTCGGGGCGTTGGGGGCACAGAGCGCCATCCTTTGCACCGAGATTCGCCGGCGCGCCGCTTGCGGTCGGCGACACGGTGCAGCACACTGGGGCTACACCTTCGTAACTACCCCAATGTGGTCCGCGCTGGCGTGGACCCTGCACCACTGGAGCGTGCTGTGACCGACGCAAGCACCGAAGTCGGGTACCGGGGTCCCCAGGTCTGCGGCATCGTGGGGATCACCTACCGCCAGCTGGACTACTGGGCACGCACCAACCTGCTGCGCCCCTCGATCAGCGATGCCCGGGGCAGCGGCTCCCAGCGGCGCTACTCCTACGGCGACCTGGTCCGGCTCAAGGTGATCAAGCGGCTGCTCGACGCCGGCATCTCGCTCGCCCAGGCCCGCCGGGCAATCGAGTGCCTGCGCGCCACTGGCGAGGACGTGGCGACCGCGAACCTGGTGATCGACGAGGGTCGCTCGGTGCTGGCGCACTCCGGCGAAGAGATCATCGACCTCCTCCAGGGGGGTCAGGGAGTGCTCAACATCGTTCCACTCGCCGGCGTCGTGTCCGAGCTGGAGGCGGCGATCACCGATCTCGACCGCCCGGCGGCGCCGGGCGCCGGGGCCGGCGCGAGCCTGCCGAAGCAAGCCAGCGGCGGCTGAACGGCTGAACGGCTGAACGGCTGAACGGCTGAACGGCCGAACAGGTGTGCAGGAGTGCAGGAGTGCAGCCCCGGTCCACGACCGGCGGCGGATGGCCACCCACGATCCGGGGTCCTTACCGCAACTGGGGTCTTGCTGCGACTCGCCCGTATGCCATGCCATCCATGGGGGAAGACGATCAGCCACTCACGAAGCATCCCGGCGCCAAAGTTGGCGCCGGCGAGCCGCCCGCCGCCGTTGCACCCCACCATGCCGCGGTCTCGTCCGCCGGTAGGTGAAGGCCTGCACTTAACGCGAAGAACTGATATCAATAGATCCCCCGGAAAGTTGCGCCACCGTGGGGGCTCGAGCACCCCGGCGCGGGCTCGGGCCTCGACGTACGACCGCGAGCGGCTCTCCAGTACGACAGAGTCGATGCCGGCCGCGTGCAGGTCGGCGGCGAGGACGAGGCCGGCGGGTCCGGCGCCGATGATCGCAACTTGGGTGCTCGTGGGTGGGCTGGGTGTCGGACGGTCAGTTCCGGGCGGCCGTGCGCCCGACGGCCCGGATGTCGTTGTTGATGCGGGCCCCGGCGGCCTGGAGCTGTGGCAGGACCTGGCGGCGGAGGTCGTCCATGGTTGCCCGGCTGGTGTGGACCGAGGCGTTGAGCGCAGCGATGACCGTCCCTGACCGGTCGACGATGGGTACGGCCACCGAGCGCAGGCCGTCCTCGAGCTCCTGGTCGACGATGGCATATCCCCGGCTGGCCGCCTTGGCGATGATCTGGCGCAGCGCCGTCTTGTCCGTGACGGTGCGCCGGGTGAGTGCTGTCAGCTCGACTCGCTGTAGGTAAGACTCCAGCTCCTCGGGACCCAGGGCGGCGAGGAGCACCCGACCCATGGACGTCGGGTAGGCGGGGAAGCGGGTGCCCACGGCGATGGTGACCGCCATGATCCGGGAGGTCGGCACCCGCACCACGTAAACGATTTCGTCCCCGTCGAGAACGGTGATGGACGACGACTCGCGAATGGTGCCGACGAGCTGCTCCATGTGCGGGGCGGCCACGTCGTCGAGGCCGAGGGTGGAGAGGTACGCGTAGCCGAGCTCGAGGACCCGGGGCCGGAGGGAGAAGAGGCGGCCGTCGGTCCGCACGTAGTTCAGGTCGACCAGGGTGTGCAGGAAGCGCCGGGCTGCGGCCCTGGTCAGGCCGGCGGACCGGGCCACGTCGGAGAGGGTCAGCTCGGACTGGTGACCGCCGAAGGCGCGGATGACCGCCAGGCCCCGGGCAAAGGACTGCACGTGGTCGGCGCGGCGACCCGGGCCTGACGCGCTGTCCTCGATGGCGCGGTCGTCCTCCGCGGGGTTCGGATCAGGCTTCTTCGGCGGATCAGGTTTGTTCGGCATCGAGCGCCTCCCCGACCACCCGCAGGGCGGCGTTGGCGGTGGAGAGGTGAGGGGGGAAGTCGTACGGGGGGTCCACGACGAAGGTCATCGGCTCGCTTCTTCCAGGCGGCGCAGGGCTGCAAGCTCCTCGTCCGTGGGCGGCTCGGTCCGGCCGAGCCCGTCGGCGACTCGCAGCTCCCAGCCGGTCGCTTCTCGTACCTGACCCACCTCCACGCCCGGGTGGAGCTGGGTGAGGGTCATCTCCTCTGTCTCCGGGTCGGGCTCGAGCACCCCGAGATCCGTTACGACCCGGCGGGGCCCGCCGCCGCGCAGCCCGAGGCGTTGCCGGTCGCCGGGGGCGTCACCGAAGCCAACCGAGGTGCGGAAGTCGAGGCGATCCACGAAGGCGCGGGTGCTGTGGCGGACCATCACGTAGACCGAGCGGGCCGCTGCCGCAATCTCCGGCGCACCGCCAGCTCCTGGCAGTCGCACCGTCGGGTGGTCGTAGTCACCGATGACCGTCGTATTGAGGTTGCCGCGCCGGTCGATCTGGGCAGCGCCGAGGAAGCCGACGTCCATGCGGCCTGGCTGCAGCCAGTAGTTGAAGATCTCCGGGACCGGCACCACCGTGTCAGCCGTGTCGGCCAGCTCACCGTCGCCGATGGACAGCGGCAGGCGACCGGGCTTGGCTCCGATGCATCCCGACTCGTACACGAGCACGAGGTTGGGAGCGTGCGTCGCCCGGGCCAGATTGCACGCCGTGCTCGGCAGCCCGATCCCGACGAAGCACACCTGGCGGTCCTCCAGCGCCCTGGAGGCGGCCACCGCCATCATCTCGGCTGCGGTGTACTGCCCGATCACGCCGGCACCGCCCCGAGCACGTGCTCGGCCATCCACGCAGCGAATCCGTCCCGATCCCTGCTGATGGCATCCCAGGCGACGTAGAAATCATTGTCCCGTTCGGAGTAGCCGGCCGCGTACGACGGATGTGCACCGCCGGGAGCTACAGCGACCGCGGTCAGCGCCCACGACGGCAGCACCACCGCACCGGGCAGCGGCTCCAGTCGGTCGACGACCTCCTCGACGGTGACCAGAGAACGGGTGGCGGCCAGGACGGCTTCCTTCTGCACACCGACCATCCCCCACAACTGGACGTTGCCTTCCCGGTCGGCGCGCTGGGCGTGGATCACGGCGGCGTCGGGAGAGATGGCGGCCACCGCTGTCAGCTCCTCCCCGGTGAAGGGGCAGGCGATGCGTGCCAGGTGCTCGCTGCGCCCCTCCAAGCCGGTGCCGGCGTAGCCGCGAAGCACGGCGAAGGGGAGGCCGGACGCCCCGGCGACATAGCAGTTCACCAAGCCGGCGTGGCTGTGCTCCTCGATCTCCAACTTGTTCGGCCACCCGTTCTGGTAGGCGTCGCGGAAGCGGTGCAGCGATCCGACTCCGGGATTGCCGCCCCAGCCGAAGACCAGCCTGCGCACCAGCCCCATGCCGATCATCTGGTCGGCGAGGACGTCCGGTGTGAGCCGGACCAGGGTCAGGTCCCGCCGCCCCTGTCGGATCAGCTCGTGCCCGGCGGCATGGGGGATG
>JAJZJY010000435.1 GCA_021809885.1 Actinomycetes bacterium | reverse complement strand
GGGATCGATGTGACGATCTCCTTGAGCCGTCGCCCTCACGGGGCGATCGCGGCTCTCGAATTTCGCGCCGTGGAAGGTTGCGCCGAGCAAAGTCGCTGGTCGTAGGAGTGGCGCCCCCGGCCTCCCACAATGCGAACCTCGAGCCGTTGGTCGAGGGGCCGACGATCAGCCTGGCGGCCCGGCACACCAAGGCCCGCCGTGCGGGGTACTCGGCGTGAGGGGGATCCAGCGGGTCGCCACTGTGGTCGCCAGCACCCCTGCCAGTGAGGTCGCCAGTCCTGAACGGAGGGGGTCGCGTCCGCTGAAGGTCCAGCGTGTCGCTACTCCACCCCCGCCAGTCGCGAACCCCGACTCCTTGGGATTGTTCTCATGACTGCTTCTTCTCTCCGGCCGAGGGCCGCCGACGGGCTCGTGATGGCGGTGGCGCACCGGCTGACCGAACGGGACCGTCAGATCCTGACCATGCTCTCCCGCCATCGGGTCTTCACGACCGACCAGCTGGCCGAGATGTACTTCGACAACACGAACACCGCCCAGCACCGGTTGACCACGCTCTACAAGCTCCGGCTCGTGGATCGCTTCCAGCCGCTCGACCACCGCTACGCCAGCCTCCCGTACCACTACGTGCTCGACCAACTCGGCGCCATGGTGGTCGCCGCCGAGCGGGGCGAGGACCCCGACACGTCGCGCTGGCGGGCCGACAAGGCGCTCGCCATCGGGAAGAGCCAGCGCCTCGGGCACCTGGTCGGGGTGAACGGGTTCTTCTCGGACCTTCAGGCCGAGTCCCGGAGGCGGGAGGACTGCGACCTGTCGCTCTGGTGGTCCGAGCGCCACTGCACGAGCCAGTTCGACCGGATCGCCCAGCCCGACGGGCTCGGCGTGTGGGAAGAGGGCGGCAACCGGGTCGTCTTCTGCCTGGAGTACGACCGCTCGACCGAGGCCCTGGAGCGCCTGGAGAAAAAGCTCAAGAGCTACGAGGATCTCCAGGTGGCCTCGGGGCTCGCCTACTGGATCGTGTTCTGCTTCGGCCACCCGCGCCGGGAGGCCGGCGCCCGCCGCGTCCTGGCACAAGCCACCGTCCCGGTGGCGACGGCCGCCCTGGGGCCGACCCAGCGGCCGCACGAGGCGATCTGGGCGCCGATCGGCGACGAGGGCCTCCGGTTGCGCCTGGCCGAACTGGCCGGCGTGCCCATTCCGGCCGAGTCCGAGGAGCGCATCGCCGAAACCCGGGCGTACCGGCGACGGGCGGCCGAACAATGGCAGGAGGCGTAGCGAGAGGTGCTCGTGACGCATCGGAATACGCACTGCGCGCCCCAGGTAGACCGGTAGACGAAGGCGCAACTCGACGGCCATCGGAGGTCCCTCTTGCGGAGTTTCAGTGGGGACTCAAGACTTGTCGCAGGACCGTGTCGGGGGTTGGCATGGCTGCCATCTCGGCCGCGATCAAGCCGGCGTTGTACCTGTAGTGGCCATCGCCTAGCACCGCGTCAATAGCCGCGGTGAGGTTCGGACCGTCCTGGTCGGATAGCAGGGAGCGTGTCCTGGCGTCCCGGTCGCGACGGCCTTCGACGGTGAATGCTGCTCCGGCATCGGCAATGCGGCGGCTGTTCTCGAACTGGTCGGCAAATAGGGGCACGGCCACGATTGGCACACCCGCTGCCAGTGAGCCCAACGCGGTCCCTGAGCCGCAATGGGTCACGACCAGCTGGGCGTGGCCGAGCACGCGGTGCTGGTCGACCCAGGCCTCGACGTGGACGTGTCGGGGCAATGGGCTCAGCACGGAAGCGTCGACCTTTCGGCCTACCGTCATCAAGACGCGGGCGTCGAGGCGCTCAACTGCCCTGATCGCTGCCCGGTATACGTCGGCCGCGTCGGCCATGTAACCGAGGACCGTCCCGAAAGTCATGTAGACAAGCGGTCCGCTCAGGTCACCCCACCAGCCGGGGAGTGGCTCGGGCGAGGTCGTGATCGCTTCTTGGAAGCGAACGGTGGCGGGAAAAGGAGACGGGTCCAGCGATCGGGGAAAGCGGGTCAGATAGGGCGTGGCCATGAGGACGTCGCTCAGGCCGGGAAGGTGCTCGTCCAAGGCCGGACTCGCGACTGCGATGGAGCCTGCTTCGACGTCGGCAAACGAAATGGCGACCTGAGCGACCCGGGTCCCCATGCGGTGAGCGAGCACCGCCGACGCGTACTCAGAGGGGTCCCGTAGTACCAGATCGGGATGCCATTCCTCGAAGATCCTCTGCATCCCGGGCAACATCGCCCGAGTCGCCAGCCGGCCGAAAAGCTCCCGGTTGCCGAGGACCGATCCTTCGGTTGCGGGCACGACCGGCAGCTGTTCTCTGATGACAGCTACCTCTGCCTCTGGGGGTTCCCCGCCAGGCTCGAAGCGATAGCCCGCCTTTCCCACCATGTCACGCAGAGCTGGCGGCCCGGCCACCACGACGTCGTCTCCGAGCCGCTCGGCCGCGGCCAGGAACGGCAAGAGGGGGTTGAGGTGTCCAACACCGCCCAGAGAGCAGGCCGCAAGCATCCGCATAATTCGAGGATATGGTCCTGCGAAACGGACCGCTTCGATCCTGTGCATGGTGCGAGCCTCGTCGACGCGCTGGCGACACGACGGCCGGCAGTAGCGCACTGGATGTCCCGACTACCCCGCGGGGGAGGGGTACCCCGCGGGGGAGGGGACGGCCGCACCACGGGCGGGTGAGGGCCAAAGAGTCCGTCACGTGATGGGTTGTGCCCTACCCCGGAAGTACCCCGCGAGGGCATCGACGCTGGTCAGCACGGCTACGGTGCGGCGGCAACGGCCGAGAGGAAGAAGTCAGAAATCTTCGCTCAGGCCTTGACTTCGCGCCGCGATCGAGTCATCGATATCGACCCCAAGGGCGCTTGTCTCCGGTCGCACAGGGCACAACCCATGCCTGCGCACCACCAACTCCACCGTTCCTGCGGCGAGCACGCCGCCGTTTCGTCGCGCCGCCGGCCGTGCCGGAGGCCGGTCCTGACCCTGCGGTCCGCCCGCTACGTCCACCTCGACCACGCCCACGAGGAGGCGGCGCTCTGTGCCCTGGCGGACCTGCTCGCCCCGTACGTTGACCAGTCCAACGAGGAGGGTGCTTGCCCAGCGCCAACGCCGGAGGTCTCCTCCGACCAGATCGTCCGCCCGTGAGAGAAGGAGCCCGCCCGTGAGAGTCGCCACCTACACCCGGATCTCGACCGACGAGGACCACCAGCCCTACTCCTTGGAAGCCCAGGCCGAGCGCCTCGGGGCCTACGTGAAGAGCCAGCCCGACTGGGAGCTCACCCGGCGCTTCAGCGATCAGGCCTCGGGCGCCTCGACCGAGCGCCCGGGCCTGAAACGCGCCTTGGCCGAGGCCCGGGCCGGGCGCTTCGACCTGCTCCTCGTCTACCGGGTCGACCGGTTCTCCCGCTCGGTCCGGGGCTTGGCCCAGCTCTTGGAAGACCTCGACGCAGCCGGCGTCGCCTTCCGCTCGGCCACCGAGCCCTTCGACACGACGACTGCGGCGGGGCGGATGATGGTCCAGATGCTCGGCGTCTTCGCCGAGTTCGAGCGGGCGACCATCGTCGACCGGGTGATTGCCGGCATGGAGCGAAAAGCCGCGCGCGGCGGCTGGTGCGGGGGATCGCGTCCCTTCGGCTACGACGTCGACCCCCAGACCGGCTACCTCACCCCGGCCCCAACCGAGGCGCCGCTCGTGCCGGTCATCTTCGACCGCTACGCCCACGGCAGAGACGGCGCACGGGCGCTGGCCGTGTGGCTCAACGATGCCGGGCACCGCACCAAGGCCGGCAGGCCCTGGAGTCACACCGCCGTCTTGACGGTCTTGCGCAACCCGGTCTACGTCGGCAAGGTCTTCTTCCGAGACGCCCTCCACGATGGTCCCCACCCCCACCTCGTCGACGACAAGCTCTTCGACCGCGTCCAGGCCCTGCTCTCGGAGCGCGGCGAGGACTACTCGAAACGCGCCTCGGCGACGTCGCCGTTCCTCTTGGCCGGTCTCGTCGTCTGTGCCCGCTGCGGCAAGCACTTCGTCGGCACCTCGGCTGTCGGCAACCGCTACCGGTACCGCTACTACACGTGCTTTACCCGCCAGCGCTACGGGACGAAGTACTGCGACGCCGAACGCCTGCCGGCAGAAGAGCTGGACGCCGCTGTCCTCGACGCGCTCATCCACACCTACGAGCGCACGGACCTCTTCGACAAGGCCGTCTCGGCGGCCCGGCACCGGGCACGCGCCGAGCGAGGCAACCACGCCCAGGAGCTGGCCGTCGTCGAGGCGGGGATCACCAAGGCCGAAGACGCCATCGAGCGCTACCTCTCGGCGTTCGAGTCTGGGACGCTCTCGGAGGCCCAGTGCGCCAAGCGTCTGGAGCAGCTCGCCACGAAGGAGCGCGACCTCCGGGAGCGGCGTGAGGAGCTGACCGTTGCCATCCAGCGGGCTTCGGCCACCGCGCCGGACGCCGAGGAACTGGCTGCACTGCGGCGTCAACTCGAGAAGAGCCTCAAGAACGGCGCCGTGCCGGCGCGCAAGGCGCTCCTCCAGGCGCTCCTCCACGAGATCCGCGTCGAAGGTCGCGACCGCGTTGTACCGTGGTTCCGCGTGCCAGGCGGCGCGAACCCGAAGGTTCGCGCCCTGGCGCGATCGGCGAGGTCTTCACGTTTGGCATTGACCTGGTTGTTCGCGGCGTGATCGAGAGCTCACCCACGGGATAAGGGCCCGGCGCCCACACGCGCTGTGCCTTCTCTAGGCCGACGTCCTCGGTTTGCGG
>JAJZJY010000434.1 GCA_021809885.1 Actinomycetes bacterium | reverse complement strand
CCACCTTCGTGGTGGCGCCGATCCTCTTCGGGGTCGACAAGTTCTTCAACTGGATGACCTTCTGGCCCAAGTACCTCTGGGTCGGCTTCCCCCACTTCCTGAGCGTGAGCCCCCAGAGCTTCATGTACGGCGTCGGCGTCATCGAGATCGTGGCCGGTCTCGGCGTCCTGGTGCTGCCACGTCTCGCTCCCTACGTCGTGGCCGGATGGCTGGGGGGATCATCACCAACGAGATCATCTTGAGCATCGCCCGCAACGGCGACGGCGGGCAGGTCTTCTGGGACATCGCGCTGCGGGACTTCGGCCTCATGATCGCAGCGCTCGCCCTCGCCCGTCTCGCGGCCAAGTACGCCCCGCGGCATCTGGTCGGCGCCAGGCAGCGCTGAGCAACCCAGCCTGTGGCGACGGGCAGACTTCCCCACCACACCGCCACCGCGCCGGCCGTTCCGGCCAGGGTCGGCCACCCAAGCCCCAGGTGCCACCAGGCCACGAGTGCCACACACGCCCTACCAGGAAGAAAGGACCGCCCACAGCGTGACGACTCCGTACGATGCCGACCACGAACCCGACCATCACGCGCGCGGCCATCGGCTGCACCCCCGAGATCCGGACATGGCGTCACCGGAAGGCCAACTCGGGACAGCGCAGGAGGCCAGGGCCTCGCAGAGCACCTTCGGCCCCGCCAATTCGCACCGGGAGCCGTCGCCGCCCTCGACGCCTGCCCTGGGAGCCAGCGGCCACCTCCAAGCGGCGAGGCGCAGTGAGGGAGCCCAGGCAGCAGCCGGTCTGCCACCACCGCACGCCCTGGCTGCGGTAAGGCCCAACGAGCTGCCCCCGGCCGAGATCGACCTGCACCGAGCAGCCCGCGCCGTCTCCGAGCTGCTCGACGCGCTGGGCATCGACCGGGACGGCGACGGGCTCGCCGACACCCCGACCCGTGTCGCCCGCGCGTATGCCGAGCTCCTCACCCCCGAGCCCTTCGAGGCCACCACGTTCGCCAACGTCGAGGGCTACGACGAGCTGGTCGTTGCCCGCTCGATCCCATTCGCCTCGCTGTGTGAGCATCACCTCCTGCCGTTCACCGGTGTCGCCCACGTCGGCTACCTGCCAGGGGATCGGCTCCTCGGTCTGTCCAAGCTGGCGAGGGTGGTGACCCACTACTCTCGTCGTCTTCAGGTCCAAGAACGCCTCACCACCCAGGTAGCCCAGTGGTTGGACCAGGCCCTTCATCCCAAGGGTGTCGGTGTGGTCCTCGAGGCAGAGCACGCCTGCATGTCGCTGCGCGGGGTTCGTGCCGCGGGGTCGAAGACGGTCACCTCGTCGCTCGTCGGGATCATCCGCGACGACGGGCGGACCCGTTCGGAGTTCTTCGCGCTCGTCGGGTGCCGCCCGTGACCCCCGGCGGGCGCGCCGGCCCGTGGCGCTTCTCCCACTCGGAGTTCACGGCTGAGGCGCTCGTATCGGCGAAGAAGGCCGTGACCGTCTCGGTGTGCCTGCCGGCCCGCGACGAAGCCACCACGATCGGCCGCATCGTGGCGACCATCAGGGACGAGCTCGCAGGCAAGATCCACCTCATGGACGAGCTCCTCGTCGTGGACGACCGCTCCATCGATGCCACCGCCTCCGTCGCGGCCGCTGCTGGCGCCACGGTGGTGCCCGTGACGGTGCCCGCGGGCTCTGCGGCCGGCAAAGGTGCGGCGATGGGTACCGCGCTGGCCGAGAGCCATGGCGATCTCGTGGTCTTCTTGGACGCCGACATCCAGTCCTTCTCGTCACACTTCGTCGTCGGACTGCTCGGACCGTTGCTCCGCGACCGAAGTATCGGCTTCGTGAAGGCCACCTACCGACGCCCGCCCTCTGGCGTGGCAAGAGAAGGCGGCAGGGTCACCGAGCTTGCGGCCAAACCACTCCTGGCACTGCTCCAACCGGACCTCGCTTGCTTCGGCCAACCGCTGGCCGGCGAGATCGCAGCTCGCCGGTCCGTGCTTGACGGACTGACGTTGCCATCCGACTACGGGATCGACGTCGCCGCACTGATCGACGTGGCACGACGCATCGCGCTCGGCGCCATGGCCGAGGTGGACCTCGGGGAGCGCCGTCATCGCAACCGGCCCCTCTCGGAGCTGGCGCCGCAGGCTCGGTCGGTGGTCCGGGCCATCTTGGCACGCTCCGGCGTCAACATCGCCCTACCGGTCATAGAAGACACAACGCGCCTTGACGCCAGGTGCCGGGCGGTCCCGGAGGATGACCGGGTGGCACACCGGTGACGGACGGACCCAAGCTGGATTGAGGAGGAGGAACCATGTCACAAGCCACGCAGACCTTCGTGATCGTCGGGGCGAGCCTCGCCGGCGCAAAGGCGGCCGAGACCTTGCGAGCAGAAGGCTTCGAGGGGCGGGTCCTGCTGATCGGCGATGAGGCGCGCCGGCCCTACGAACGCCCGCCGCTTTCCAAGGAGTACTTGCGAGGAGAAAAGGATTTCGGCGCTGCCGCGGTGCATCCTGCCGGGTTCTACGATGAGCACGACATCGAGCTGCGCACCTCCAGCCTGGTCAGTGCCATCGACCCGGCCAGGCGCTCCGTCACGCTCTCGTCGGGCGAGGAGATGGGCTATGACCGGCTGCTGCTCGCCACCGGCGCAACGCCGCGGCGGATCTCGGTCCCAGGTGGCAACCTTCCCGGGGTGCTCTACCTGCGTAGCGTCGAGGACGCCGACGTGCTCCGCCAGGCGATCGGCCCCTCGGCACAGGTGGTGGTGATCGGGGCAGGGTGGATCGGCCCGGAGGTGGCGGCGTCGGCCCGCCAGCTCGGCGCCAGCGTCGCGATGGTCGAACTGGCCGCCCTCCCCTTGGAACGCGTCCTCGGCCCGGAGGTCGGCGCCGTCTACCGCGACCTGCACGCAGCGCACGGGGTCGACCTGCACCTGGGCGTCGGTGTCGAAGGAATCGTCGGGTCCGAGTCCGCGGAAGGGGTCCGGCTCTCTGACGGCACCGTCTTGCCGGCCAGCGTCGTCGTCGTCGGGGTCGGGGTCACGCCGAGAGTCGAGCTGGCCGAGGCCGCCGGACTGTCGGTCGACAATGGCGTCCTCGTCGACGAGCAACTCGGGACCAGTGCACCCGGGATCTTCGCCGCGGGCGACGTCGCCAACGTCTACCACCCTCGCTACCGCACCCGGATCCGCCTCGAGCACTGGTCGGCGGCACTCAACCAGGGTCCGGCCGCCGCTCGGGCCATGCTCGGTCACGACGTGGTCTACGACCGCATCCCGTACTTCTTCTCCGACCAGTACGACCTGGGCATGGAGTATCGCGGCTGGGCGCCGACCTTCGACGAGGTCGTCTTCAGAGGTGATCCCGCTAGCGGGGCGTTCCTCTGCTTCTGGCTCCACAGAGGAAAGGTAGCCGCGGCGATGAACGCCAATATCTGGGACGCAGGCGACGACATCGAGGCCCTGCTCCAAGCCGACCGGCTGGTCGATGCGCCGCGCCTGGCCGACCCTGACATCGACCTCGCCGGGCTGGCCGGGTCGCCAGGTACGTGACGGTCGCGCCGGCCGTCTTCTCAATCCTGGGCGGTCGGCCCGGAACCGAGACCGCCCGGGTGCTCGAAACGGCAGCCTTCACGATGCCCCTCGGTCTCGACCGCCCCGCATTCGGCGCAGACCAGGTGAGCCCAGCATGCCGGATCCCCACCCCTCGCCTGCTCCGTGTCTTCAGCATCCATCGAAGCACCTCCCTGTGTCGGCGGCCGGGCGTGACGACCAGGTCCAAGGCCAGCTCACGATACCCCGGAAGCCGATGTATCAGATCGACAATACAGCTTACCGATTGATATACTAGTTCATGGTAGAAAATCGAGTTGAGGAGGACCGATGGTGATCCAGTTGGGCGACACCGCCCCCGATTTCACCGCCGAGACGACCGAGGGGCGCAATCGGCCTGCATGAGTACCTGGGTGACGGCTGAGGACTGCTCTTCTCCCATCCGGCCGACTTCACGCCGGTGTGCACCACCGAGCTCGGCGAATTCGCTCGACGGAAAGGCGACTTCGCCAAGCGCGACGTCAAGCTCATTGGGGTGAGTGTCGATCCGGTGTACTCCCACCGGCGCTGGTCGGACGACATTGCCGAGACCCAGGGCACCGGGCTCAACTACCCACTCGTCGGCGACGAGAACCGCACCGTTGCCGATCTGTACGGCATGATCCACCCCAACGCGATCGAGACCGCCACCGTGCGCACCGTGTTCGTGATCGGCCCCGACAAGAAGGTGAAGCTCACCCTCACCTACCCGGCCAATGTGGGGCGCAACGTGGACGAGATCCTCCGGGTGATCGATGCCCTCCAGCTGAGCAGCGAGCACGCGGTGTCGACGCCGGTCAACTGGCGCCTCGGCGACGACGTCATCATCTCGCCTGCCTTGTCCGACGACGAGGCGAGGGAGCGCTTCCCGAAGGGCTTCCGCACCCTGAAGCCGTACTTGCGCCTCACTCCCCAGCCCAAGTCCGAGCACTGAGGGCTGTACGGCTGCCGGACACGCCAGTTCAGGCGGCGTGGCTCAGCCCTGCTCGTCTCCGTCGCCGAGGAGCGCGTCGAGTCGTTCGGCCAAGACGGACTCGGCGCCCTCGCCGAGCGCCCGGACCACCTCCGCGGCGGGGCGAGACTGGCGAACGAGCCCCACCGCCTGGCCGGCGTAGACGTATGCGGTCTCGTAGTCGCCGATCTTTCGGGCCTCGGTTAGCCCGAAGTTCCCCCTGCGACCCAGCGCACGCCTCGATGACCAGGAAGAACGCCAGGGAT
>JAJZJY010000433.1 GCA_021809885.1 Actinomycetes bacterium | reverse complement strand
GGTCCGTGTCCGTTCGCGGGGAGATCTGCTGGCCGCGCGCGGGGACTTTTGGTGTCCGTCCGCGGGGAGATTCAGTGGCCGTCTATGGGGAGTTTCGCGTGTCCGCCGTCAGTCCCCGTCGGCACCGTCGCCAGAGTTCGGCGCCCTGCTCGGCACTGTCGGCAACCCCGAGCTGGTAACGCTGCTCGCCGAGGCGTTCGCCCTCGGTGTGCGAGCTGCCCGGCTGCACCCGGTGTGCGACTGGTGCGGTGAGCCGGTCGTGCTCGCCAACCTCGGCTGGTGCCACCAGGCAACTGCCCGCTACGGGTGCGAGCCCGAGGCATTGTGGAGCTGTGTGGCTCAGGTCGACGGTTCCCTCTACCCAGCCCATACGGCCGAGCCCTGCTCCGATCCCGAGCCGCTCCCCATCCGCCCGGCGACCACACCGGTCAGGCGCTGTGACACCTGCGGCTCCCAGCTCACCGCAGCCGGCTACCACGCATCGCCCTTCGCCGTCACGTGCCCTGCCTCGGTGACCCGGTGATCCCGGCGCTCGACGAGGCTGCCGCAGCCCGGTTCCTCGACAAGGCCGACGCGCTCGACAAGGCGGCCAAGGGCTCTCGGAGCCGGCTGGCTGAGAGCCGCAGGGAGCTGGCCACGACCTACCGGCAGCTGGCTGTGGCCATACTGCGCGCCGCCATCGTGGGCCGTGCCCCGACAGAGGCCGAGCTGGCCCTGGCCGTGCGTGCTGGCGTGGACCGCTACGGCCTGGTGAGCCGGTGACCCCGGCGACGGTCACTGTCACGGTGAGCGCAGCAGACGCCGAGCTGCTCACAGCGGTATCTGCTCACCTGGCCGGCGACGAGGGCCGAACGTTGGCCGAGCGCTCCGCGTGGCTGGCTGTGGCACTCCAGCTCCGAAGCCAGCTCCGGGGTGCACAGTGAGCACAGCCGGCCCCGGTGTCCGGGTGGTGGCCGTCGGGCCGGTGCTCAGTGCCGAAGACGTGGCAGATCGGATCGGTGCCATCGCCGATACCTACAGCCGGCACGATGTCGCCGGGGTCGCCGTGCTCGACGGGTTCGGCGCCCGCATGGTCGTCGACCGGGGCCACCTGGTGCTTACCGACGGAGTAGGTGAGCATCGCCGCGAGCGGCGCTACCCGAAGGTAGACCACGGCCTACGCCGGGTGGTCACCACGAACGTCGAGGGCGTCGTGAGCTTCGACGCGTTGCGCTGGTGCGCCGGTGCAGGCATCGCAGTGGTGATCCTCGGCGTGAACGGCGCCCAGCTCGCCTCGTCGCCGTCGGGTCGTGAGGATGCCCGCTTGGTGCGCTCCCAGGCACTCGCCCTCGGCACCGCTACCGGGCTCGGTGTCGTGCGCTATCTGATCGGGGCGAAGCTCACCGGGCAGGCCAAGGTGCTCTCGGGTCGTCTCGGCGAAGCCGACGCCGCTGGGACCATCGCCGAGCTGGCAGCCGGGCTCGACCGTGCGGACTCGGTGGATGCGGTGCGCCAGAGCGAGGCCGTGGCCGCCAATGTCTACTTCGCCGCGTGGGAGCGGGCCGTGAAGGTCAGCTTCGCCCGCCGGGACCTGCCACGGGTCCCCGCGCACTGGTGCGCGTTCAACGGCCGGCGCTCGGGGGTGAACCCCGGGACCCCGCGCTCGGCGACCGATCCGGTCGGGGCACTGCTGAACTACGGGTACCGCCTGGCCGAGGTCGAAGCGGTGCTCGCGTGTCGGGTGCTCGGGTTGAACCCGGACCTCGGGATCATGCACGCGGACATGGCCGGCCGAGCGAGCTTCGCACTCGACCTCATCGAAGCTGCGCGCCCCGTGGTCGACGGCCACGTGCTCGACTTGTGCGCCGGCCCACGTCGGAAGCGTGAGTTCGTGGAGGACAGCCGCGGGGTCGTGCGGGTCATGGCGCCGCTCACCCATGCACTCGCCGAGGCGATGCCCGCCTACGCACGTGCCCTCGGGTCGGTCACCGAGCACGTCGCTGGCATCCTCGCTGCTACGTCGCCCTACGACGTGTCGGTGCCGAGCCTGCTCACCGGGGCCAAGCACCGAGCAGCTGCCCGCCAACGGGTCGCCACGGCCCGCGAGGTCGGCGAGCTTCCTGCCCGGGGACCGAACCCCGGCGGGATCGCCCCACGGGGCCGGCGCCGGCTCCAGCCGTCTGCGCTCCCGGTGCTCCCCCTGCCGACGTGCGAGGGTTGCGGAGAGGCGCTACCTGCACCAACCGGACGGGTACGCACCCAGCGCACCTGGTGTGCGACGTGCCTGCCCGAGCGCCGAGCGGAGATCGACCGGCCCATGCAAGTAGCGAGCCTCGACCATGCCCGAGCCTTCGCCGCCGCTACGGGCACCCTTCCGGCTCACACGCCAGAAGCCCAGGCGGCCCGTGCCGAAGCGAACGCACGCCAGCGGGCCGAGGAGCAGAAGTGGGCGATGGTGGCCGAGAAGTGCGCCTACGACGCCGAGTCGGACGCGTGCCACGATCCGCAGTGGTACGCGGAGCAGGTTGCCCCGAAGCTCGCATCGCTCACCTTGCCTGCCATCGCCAGGGCTACCGGTGCGAGCACGTCGGCGGCGAGCAAGTGGCGCGCTGGTCGCACGGTCCCTCACCCTCGACGCTGGGCCGCTCTCGCCGAGCTGGTCGGTGCCGGGACACCCGAGGCGGTAGGACAGTGAGCACGTCGACTATCTCCCGCAGCGCACGCTCCGAGGCTCAACGTAGGGCCATTGCTCACGCTCGCCGTGAGCAGGCAGCTACCCGGGCAGCCCTGGTGGCCGAGGTCGACCGTGCCATTGCCGAGGTCGGCTGGCCTCACGCTCGACCGCATGTCCGGGCCATCCTCGGTGCCACGGTCCCGGTGTCCGGGCCACGTGGTCGGTGGCGTGGCCTCCTGCGAGTCCGCAGTGCCCGGCGCCTGCTCATGTTGCTCGACCAGCTCCCTGCCCAGCCCCGTCTACCGCTCTGCCCACCAGGCCCGGCGTCACAGCCGGCCACTACCGTCACCAGCAACCCGGAGGTCACATCATGAATGACCAGCCCGTACCGTCCCGCCATGCCAGCGTCGTCGAACGTCTCCGGCGTGAGGTCGCCCGGATCGACGTTGCCGAGGCCGGCGTCGGCGCCTACGTCGTGGTGGCCATGATCGCTGGGGCATGGGTAGCGGTCCTCATCGTGCTCGGTGCCCTGCTCGCCATCGAGGCGTGGCGTCACCACCACCGGCGCCCGAAGGCAGTACCGAACGTCGACGGATTATGGCGCCCGTCGAAGGGTCTAGCCGCCCTGGTGCTCGGTGCAGCCAGCGTGGTCCACAGCGGGCTTGGCCGGTCGGTGCTGTGGACGGTGCTGGGCGTCGTGATCGTGGCCCTCGTCGCTTACCTGGCCGTCGGGCTCGTCATTGATGCTGCCGGGGGTGTGGCACTGGTGGCCGGCGCTGTATCTGCTGGGGGTCTCGCTCTGTGGCGCCGTCAGCGACCCAGCAGCGTATAGGCGTTGCGAGGTTGCTACACATGTAGCAACCGTCCGGGTATCGTGTGTTATGACCATTGCAGCCCATAGCAACCCTCATCGGTTGCCCGTGCACGGTTGCTACGTGCCATGACTACCCGCTGCGTACAGCACGGCTGCGCTGCGTCAACCGCCTACGTGAAGCTGGGGTGTCGCTGCGACCAGTGCCGGACATGGCAGACGAGCCGGGTAGCGCACCAGCGCCGAGCCCGTCAGCGGCCCATGCCAGTCACCACAGCCCGCGCTACGAGCCCTCACCGCATCCCCGGACGGCCCACCATGCCGCCCACCGAACCGGTCGGCATCGGCGCTCGTCTCCAGAGGCGCACCCGAACCGAAGCCCACAGCGACCCGGAGCCTCGGAGCGTCCCTGCGGGGACCCCGTGGGGCGCAGCGTGGATCATCGGCGCTACCTGCGGACACCTGCTGTGGATTGCCTGGCGTCCCGGTGAGCCGGCGCCGGTGACGATCACCTGTCCGACCTGCCGGCGCCCTGCCGGGGTGCGGAGCGCCACCGTGACCGGAGCTGGCGACATCCCGCCCGCTGCCGTGGCCGGCTCGACGTAGGCCGATGACGACCCGTCGGCGCCGCCGAGGACACGACCGGGGCGCTGTGGCTCTGGTGGCTCTGGTCGTCGCCCTCGTCATCATCGGTGAGGTCCGCACCCACCTGGCCGACGCCGCCGGCATCGTCGTCCTGGCCGCTGTCTGCGCCGTAGCCCTGGCCGGCGTCCGTGTCAGGGCGCAGCGTCGGGCGGGTGCTACCCGTGTCGCCCTGGCCCGCAACCTCGACCAGCTCCGTGCACTCACCCCGGCCGCATTCGAGACGACCACAGCCGACGTGCTCAGTGCCCACGGCTGGCGCCTGGCCGTAGTCGGGGGTGCTGGCGACGAGGGTGCCGACCTGACCGGCACCGACGCCGAAGGCCGCCCGGTGATCGTCCAGTGCAAGCGCTACTCGGCTGACCACCTGGTCGGCAGCCCGACCGTGCAGCTCGCCATCGGTGCCCGCAGTATCCACCGAGCCGAGCGGGTCATCGTGGTCACCTCGGCGGGGTTCACCAAGCCGGCTCGTGCTCTGGCCGCCAGGGAGCACGTCGACCTGCTCGACGGCCCATCCCTCGCCGCCCTCGCCGCCTCGGCTCAGTCACCCGCGGACGCCAACTAGGCCGCCAGACCCGCCGCCAGACACCCCGGAGCGCTCACAGCAGACGTGCAGCAGGCCGTAGAACCCTCGCCGCCCACCATCCACCCATCCACCCCGTTCCACGGCGCTACGGCCCACCTGGCACCCTG